>CAKUXT010000159.1 GCA_934700375.1 uncultured Bacilli bacterium
GTCATGAGGAACGATGTGAAAATCAGCAAGAACCGCATCAAGACCTTCAATCATTCTTTCACCTCTAATTCCTTTTTGATGTCATTGACAATATCGGCTTTGACCATATTGTCTGCGACTTGAATCGCATGATAGAAAGCATAGTCATCGCTGTTTCCGTGAGCTTTGACGACAATGCCATCGACACCAAGAAGAATGGCTCCGCCATATCTCTTGTAATCCATGGTCTTCTTCATCTTCTTAAAGCCCTTGGAGCTGAAAAGATAGCCGATTTTTGTTAGAAGATTCATCTTGAAGGAATCCTTGATCATATGATTCATCATGCTGGCCATGCCTTCAGTCGATTTGAGGAAGATATTGCCGGCAAAACCGGAAGTGACGATGACGTCATGATTGCCGTCAAGTGCATTTCTCGCTTCGACATTGCCGGAAAATCCAGGGAAGGAACGCTCTTTCATCAGACGATAAGCTTCCACGATTTCATCAGATCCTTTTCCTTCTTCCAGACCATTGGACAACGTATATATTTTAGGCTCTTTCATCGAAAGAACTTTTTCTGCATAGATTTTACCCATCAAAGCGAACTGGCAGAGTTCTTCGGCCGTATTCTTATTGCTGGCACCGACATCGAGGATGACAGTTCCTTTTCCCTCTTTGGCAGTCGGGAAAGGTGTGCAAAGACCAGCGCGGAGAATGCCAGGGATATTTCTAAGAAGGATTGTAGCACCGGTAAGGAATCCGCCAGTGCTTCCTGCAGAAAGAACAGCATCCGCTTCATGATTCTTCACTGCCATGATCGCCTGATACATGGAGGAAGTCTTGCTTCTGAGGAAATCAAGCGGTTTGATCTCCATCGGGATGACAGTTGTTGTCGGTCTGATCTCAACTCTTTCAGGAGAAGCGAATTCTTTCTTCAGTTCTGTTTCATCGCCAAAAAGAAGAAATGAAACATCATCATGATCTTTCAGATACTTCTTGACAGCCTGTGAGAGAACAGTCGCTCCATTATCGGAGCCCATCATATCAATTGCGATTTTTTTCATAATAAGCCTTCTTTTCTTTCTACCTATATATGATAACAAATTAAAAGAAATGATTAAACAAAGACAAAGACAAAGTCACGATTTATTTATCATTTATGATAAATGTATCTTCTTTTCCATGTTAAAATGCGTCAAATACTTGCTGTTCTGTTCATCATTTGGATGAAGCAGAATTTCCTTTGCATCCTCTTTTGCACACTGGAACATCTTCAAGTCATCGACAAAGTTACAGACATGAAGCTCGCTCTTCCCTGACTGAGCGCTTCCAGAATAGGAACCTGATCCTCTCTGCTTGAGATCAAACTGAGAGATTTGAAGACCATCGTTGCAATTCGCTAAGAAGTTCAGTTTCTCAAGCGCTTCTTCGTTCTTCCCGTCATAAACTAGAAGAGCGAGAGCAAAATCACCGCTTCTTCCGATTCTTCCTCTTAGCTGATGGAGTGAAGAGAGACCGAAATAATTGGCGTCATAGACAATCATCAGACACGCTCTTGAAACATCGATTCCGACCTCGACGACAGTAGTGGAAACAAGAATGAGCTTTTCTCCGTTTACAAAAGAGGAGATGATCTTATCCTGGTCTTCTTTTTTGATTCTGCCATGAAGAAGCTGCACATTCTCAGAACCATATCGTTCTTTGATATCCTGATAGACGCTTTCTGCACTGGAAGCATCATTGGTGCCTTTTTCGATCTTCGGTGCGATGATGAAAATCTGTCTTTTCACATCCAATGCCTTCTGAATCGCTTTATGAATGGATGGATCGACGCTTGTCACAACCGCAGTCTGAACATTTCTGATGCCATGCGGAAATTCAGTCAATGTCGAGACTTCCATATCGGCATTGATGATCTGAGCAAGCGTTCTAGGAATCGGCGTTGCAGACATCATCAATAAATCATTTCCGTTTCCTTTTCTGACAAGCGCCTCTCTTTGCTCGACACCGAATCGCTGCTGCTCATCGATAATAGAAAGACCTAAATCTGAAAATTCAAGTTCAGAAGTGAGGACTGCGTTTGTGGAAATGATGATGTCTATGCTTCCCTTCTTTACGCCTTCAAGTATTTCTCTTCTCTCTTTTGCTTTTAAAGAATTGCCGGCCAAAAAAGCAATCCTGATAGGATAAGAGGCAAAGACTTTCAACGCATTCTGAAAATGCTGAACGGCAAGTTCAAACGTCGGAGCCATCAAAACACCTTGTCTCTTACGTAAAAAGTTTGCATATAGAGCAGCAAAGGCGACAATCGTCTTTCCTGTGCCGACATCGCCTTGAAGAAGTCGGTACATGATATTGTCTTTCTCCATATCAAGAACGATTTCCTTGATGGCGATAAGCTGGTCTTTTGTCAGTTTATAAGAGAGGGAGGAAACAAATCTGTTGATATCATCATGATCAATTTTATTGTTGCCTTCCTTCTTCTGCATATCTGCATCCTTCTTGATTGACAAGGCGCGAAGCGAATAACTTAACGCCTCTTCGAATTTGAATACGCGAAGACCGTCTTTCAAGTTCTTCTCGTTCATCGGAATATGGACTGCTTTGTAGGCATCGAACTCATTCATCAGCCTGTATTTCTCGACAAGCCTTCTAGGAAGCGCAGAAGTGGTGTATGTAGCCTCTCTAGGATATGCTAGGAGCTTCTTCACATAACTTTGAAAGAAGGACTGGGAAACGCTTTTTGGAAGCGTATAGACAGGTTTAAGTCCTGTGAGGACAAATTCAGAGTCAAGATCCAGAATAGAGTAGACCATAAATGACTTTCTGGCCTCGGAATAATAAGCGACGATCAGAAGCTCTTTCCCAGAACTGAGTTTAGAAAGATAGAAAGGTTGATTATATAAAATACAGGAGATTGATTTTCCAAGTGTCGTCTTAAAAGAGAACCGGACAAAGGAATTCCCGCGGTTAGGAAGATTTCTCAGACCGAAAACACTGCCTTTGAATACGCCTCGATAACCATCCTTGATATCATCAGGAAGAGCAGTCGCATGCAAGTCTTCATAACGAGTCGGAAAATGACGAAGGATATCTTCATCGCTAGAAGCATTGAGCGCTTTGTATAAATCTCTTTGATTCATAATGAAAATATTATACCAAAAAGAAAAGCTCTGAGGCGGTCCTCAGAGCAATCATTTCTATATTATTCGACAGCGACAAAGAAAGAATAGACGGGCTGATTTCCAGTCTCGACATCGACTTCATAATCGTCGCCGTATTTCTCTTCGACTTTGTTCTTGACTTCTTCTTTTTCTTTCTCTGTGACATCCTGTCCGCAGATGATCGTGATGAGAGAAGACTCATCATCAGTCATGGAAGAAATCAGATCCATAAGAGTGTTGATCTTATGCTTGTGGCAGCAAAGAATCTTCTTATGTGCAATGCCCATGAACTTTCCTTTTTCGACATGGACATCATCGATGGTCGTATCCTTGATGGCGTAAGTGATTTCGCCGGATTTGACATTGGCGACATTCTCAGTCATGCATTCGATATTCTCTTCCGGTGTGCCATCAGCATTGAATACCATACAGGCTGTGAGACCTTCCGGAATGGTCTTGGTCGGAATGACGATGATGTTTCCTTCTTCCTTCATCAAGTCAGCTGCCTGATTTGCAGCTAAAACAATGTTTCCGTTGTTCGGGAAGAGGAAGACATTCTCCGCATTGACTTTCTTGATAGCCTCAACAAAATCAGCTGTAGAAGGATTCATTGTCTGACCGCCGGAGATGATGTAATCGACAGAGTTCTCTCTGAACATCTTTTCGATGCCATCACCGACAGCAACAGCGACGAGCGCATATTTCTTCTTTTCGGCAGGTTTCTCTTCTTTGACAGTGGCAGCGGCCTTTAAGGCGACATCGAATTTCTCTTCTTCGACCTGAATGCCCTTCTTCTCTTTCTCACTTTCAAAGTCATCCATCAACTCTTCATGCTGTTCAGCCATGTTGTCGCATTTCATGGTCTTGAATTCACCGAACTGCTGTGCATAAGTGAAGATAAGACCAGGCTTCATCGTATGGATGTGAACTTTGACTAATTCATCTGTATGAATGAAGACGATGGAGTTTCCATGAGCTTCCAAAACAGCTTTGAATCTCTTCTCATTGAAAGCCTTCTTCTCTCCGAGATTATCCTGCGGAGCAAGCTTGAGAAGGAACTGTGTGCAATAACCGAATTCTTCATGATTGAACTTTGCCTGAACAGAACCATGACCTTCGATTGCAGTAGTCGGTTTGGCAGAAGAATAATTGACACCTTTTTCAGTGACGGTAGCCATCTCCTTCTCAACAATCTGATTGTGGAGAGCCTTTGCAAAACCTTCGATGATCTTGCATAAACCGGCACCGCCAGAATCGACAACACCGACTTCCTTCAGAACAGGAAGAAGTTCAGGAGTATGAGCCAAGGATTTCTTAGCCTGATCATAGAAGTAATCCATTGCGACATCCATCGGCATATTGCTCTCAGCCTTTTCATAAAGGGCAGAAGCGGCTTCGCGGATGACGGTGAGGATTGTACCCTCGACAGGTCTCAT
>CAKUXT010000160.1 GCA_934700375.1 uncultured Bacilli bacterium
TAATAAGATTTTCCATAACGTACAATAACTAATAATAGAAAAAACAATGCAATAAATCATTCCAAACGAGCGTAATGTCAATGAAGAATACCCCATCATTTTGCATAAGCGATAATCATCGTCTTGTGTTTTTCTATTCCAACGCAACATCAACAAGGCCAAGAAAGAAAGCATAAAAACAACTATTAAGCAAGCAAAGCAAAGCAAAGAAACATAAAGATTGTTTGTCGTTCCTTTCTTTTCATATATATTTCCTCTTTGAAGAATAAAGCCACCTTTTTCAATATCTTTTTTCAAGTCAGTTTCATTTGAATAATACCCGGTGGATGCTATTCCCTGGTTTACCAACGCCCTCTTCAAAGCCTCTTTAGAGATTGCACATTCACCAGAATGCAGTCTATCAGAATAATATGTTGGCAAATCGAACGAAGAAGAGGACATTACGAAAGACAAAAAGTGAATGCGCCATTTTGCGCTTTTCATTGAAGAAGGAAGGACCAGGCTAGATAAAGTCATTCTTTCTTCTTCACCCAAACGCTGTGTAAGAGTATCACTAGTCAAAATAGATAATTTGCTATTATCGACACATACTTGTAAATTCTGATAGCCAGGAAGATAAGAAAACATTTCCGAATCCCCTATTCCCTGACAAACTTCAGCTAAAAGCCTTTTCATATATTCTTCAACTTGATTCAAGGATTCAGATGGCAAATAAACAAATTCATCAAGCCCGCCATACAAAGAATCGCTTTTAACTAGATAAATACCATTGAACATGACTTCTACTCCAACAGCTTCGGATTCGTTATACTGATTTGATTGATAAAGATTGAACGTTTTTCCTATATAATCTTTATAAATTTCTGGCCGAAGACTACTATTCTCGCTGATGCAAAGATAAAAGCCGTATTCCTTATCTTTGCTTCCAAACAATAATTTTTCTTTTCCGGAAATCATAGGTTGTATAAACGAATCTCGAACAATGACCTTGCCACCTTTTATCTGTGGTGTCATTGCTATTGTAAACGTCTGATCACTTAGAAGGGATCCAGAATCAATATAAAAGGCATTGGACAACATTCCTGCATCCCCAGACGAAAGGCGATTATTGAAGTGAGCAGGATAAATATAAGATGGAAATTCTCTGGTTTCTTTTTCATACGATGAAACAGCATAGGAAGAAAAACAAGCGACAATTCCAAGAAGAACACTGGATATCATGAAAAGAAGACAACCAGAAAGTCTTTTCAAGAAGATTCTTGTACCCAAAACCATTCCATTCATTTTCTTGTTTTTTTTGTCCACACAATTAATTTCAATTGAACTGGGATCCGAATCTTCAATAACGATTCCTTTCTCTATTTTTATTATCCTCGTACATTTTCCTTCAAGAAATTCTTTGTCATGAGAACTAAAAACAATCAATGACGATGATAATTCTCTGAATATGAGATCAATCATTTTCACTTTGCTGGTTTCATCAAGATTTGCAGTAATCTCATCAAAAAAAACGGCACGGGGTTTTAATGCAATCGCTCTTGCAATAGCCAGCCTATTCTTTTCGCCTCCTGAAAGAAAACGGACCTGTTTTTTTCGGGCAATCAGCAACCCAACTGACTCAAGAACTCTATCAGCTTCTTTTTTTGCATTTTTAGATGCCATTCCTTTTCCTCTAAGCCAATAATAAACGTTGGAAAACGCAGAAAAATTTTCTAAGAAATAACCATCAGATGGCACATAAATCGGGGTTTCTTCCATCTTAACTTTTCCATATGTAGGTTTGATCAAGTTACAAAGGGCTTTCAATAATGTGGATTTTCCACTGCCAGATTCTCCATAAAGTAAGACTTTCTCCCCGCTAGAAAAGCCGATACTGATTTCATCAAGTGCTTTTGCTGTGCTCTTTTCCCCTTGATATATGACCGTAACGTTATCTGCTATAAGAATTGCCATTTTACCAACCTCTTATTTCATAGAATCATAAATTTTCTTTGCATCTGAAAAAGTATAACCAGGATGATTTTTCCTGAATGCTCTAAATTTCGGATCCTCTATCAGCCTTGATTTCTTTTCAAGACAAAAGTCATAGATTTTCTGATATGATTCACATGGAAGATAACGGCAGTGTTCTTCAAAAACCATGCTCAGAAGAATCAAATGCTTTTTGAATTCACACATGACGGGATTCGGTTCTTTATTCTCTGCAATGCATTCACCTCCACAAGAAAATCTAAAAAAGCAAGTCTGACATTTATTTCTTTCCGTTTAGCAACCATAAATATTTTGAACCATCAATGAATCAAGCCCTTTTTCCTGATTACCTAATAGGTATTCACTATTTATCAGTGCTGGGCAAGGAAAAAACTGACCGTCAACAGATACAGCAATTCTTCCGGATGCACAGTCACAACGCGTTAAGGCCTTAGAATTCAAAAAGCTCCTAAAAATGAATTTTCCAAAATAATTATCGCCATTGAGCAAACAAAAGAGCGTGGAAAAATCTCTGTTCTGAACTTCTTTTTCTAATCTTTTTTCCAATTTGTCATATTCGTTTTTCCACATCGGCAAAGAACGCTGGTCAATTCCACTTGTCGATGATCTGACCGGCTTGATAGAAATGGTTTCAAAGAATCGTTTCAAATCTGAAATAGCATCATTGATGTCAAAAACATCATTTGTAATTGTAACAGCACAGCCGAGATACTTCCTCTCTTTTATATTTGAAACATTCTTCATGATGAGATCATAAGTCCCATTACCATCTACATCTTTACGATGAGTATCATGATTGTTTTTACACCCGTCTATGCTTACTCCAAATAAAATATTCATTTCCTGAAGTCTTTTTACAATTGTCGTTGATAAAAGGGTACCATTACAGACAAGACTTACAGTCACCTCTCTATCAATTTCATCGCTCTTCTTTTTTGCATAGCGAGATAGTTGTTCAATCAGTCCCATGCAAAGCAAAGGTTCACCAGCTCCAGAAACATCTATAAAATATTTCTGTGCCATTGAAAAAGTCGCAAATAAATAATCCAATGCTTTTGTTGCTGTTTCAAAACTCATTTTTGTTCCATCTTTGTTTTGATTGAAACAATAAGAGCAACGCAGATTACAAGCATTAGAAATTTCTAAGCAAAAAACAATAGTAGAATATAAGTCATGACTATAGCTTGGCGCCTTATTGATTGGATAAGAAGCGATAGTCAAAAGCTCATCTCGATTGATAGAGAAGTTTCCATTTTGTTCATCGATAAAGATTATTTCATTTAAAATCGGAAAAGAAGAGATCATGATATTATGTTGTCAGTGATTTTGTTTCATCAAATCAAGCTATTCACATAGAAAAAGTGATTTTTGTCCAATCATCTTGCCTTTCTCCATCTATCACAAATGAAAGCGCAACAGTCAACGTTCGTTTAGAAATATCTTTTTTATCTACTAGACCAATAAAGCAGTTAAAATCATATTCCCCTATATATTTACTCCATGCTTCACTTCCGTTCTGGGCTTCTATTCCTTCCATCACTCTTGCCGGTCCTTCTCTTACATAATTTGCTGCGCCAAGATCTAATGCAGGAGGAAGCATATCAAATGGAGTGTTATACCATTGGATTATATAATTCGAGTCAAATGAATTACTCCCATCTATAATCTCATGGCGTAGGAATTTCCATTGACCGCATTGTAATTGGTCTTTTGCTGTGTCAAAATTTAGATCATCCGTATTTGCAGATTTAAAATCGAAATATGAAGAAGCATCAAAACTCCACCCAGAGGGCAACACACCTTCAACAGACTCAAAATAGTATTTCCCAGGTGTTAGACCCCATAACTTCACTGTATTATTACAAGAGCAAAGAAGTAGGCAGTATCCCAAAGCTAATAACTTGGTTCTTTTCTTTAACATGACATTAATTCTCCGCATCCACAGTATCTCTTTCCACTGAACTTATCAATAAAGTATTTGTTATGACGATGTGATGATTCATTATAAATAGATAATACAGCTCCCTGTGAGAACATTCCCAGTTTCGACATGACGACTTGCGAACGCCCAGGCCATCCAAAATGGCATAAAACCTTCCCATCATCATAATATCCATACACAACAGTTGTATGGCTAATGTTATTTCCGGTTTTAGGATCGGGTTGCATGCCAAAGTATGCTGCTGGGAAGCCATCGTCTATTGGTTTAGTAATAGATGCAAATTCCCAATAATAAAAAGAGTTATGATATTTGACATTTTTATTTTCACCTTTTAAGAAAGAATGAATTGCTTTATCAATCGTCGAAGGAAGTACATCGCCAATATCTTTTCCCAAAACCGCTTCAGGGAAACCATCTGCCAAATCAGGTGCACCATCGAATACATATTCTCCATGCTCATAACTTCTTACTCCTCTATATGGAGTAATGTATTTTTTCGCTTCTTCTTCAGTAAAATAGCCTGTACATTCAAAAGTTTCAGCATACGCAAGAAGCAAAGAAGCAGCTACATACCCACAAGTGTTATTGTTATTC
>CAKUXT010000161.1 GCA_934700375.1 uncultured Bacilli bacterium
GCCATATAGAGATTGTATAAACAATCTGCTTTACAAATATTACTTATATAAGGTTCAAAAGAATCATCAAGCTTAAATGTCGTCATTCATTTCCTGCAGATATAGACTAAGAAATATCTTCTTAATTCTCGCTACGCAAATTTCATACCAGGAGACCTCCGTCTCCATCCATGATGGCAGAAATATTTTAGCCATTTTTCCACCGACAACCCTAGGGTTGTCCATTGGATGAATGCTCTATGGAATATCCTGATCTAAGTATAAGAAAAGCAGCAACTACTTCCAAACCGTATCAACCTACCAAATTATGTTAAAACCACAAGCGATTTTTCATCAAAAACAGATAGGTTGGTATGGTTTTACCTATTCAAAACGGGCAAAAACCGGTGTATAATATCCACGCACCGACAAAAACATCGTTTTTTTAAGGAAAAACGGCAGTTTTTCAAAAAAATCGTCGGCGCCTAATGTGCCTAAGAGGAATAGAGACGACGGTGCTTAACCCGTTATTGAAATGGTCTGAGAGGCGCCTAATGTACCTAAGAGGAATAGAGACGGTATAATGTACTGGTATCTTTTTCTTGAGATAATCTGCGCCTAATGTACCTAAGAGGAATAGAGACCCTCACCGTCTTTACGATCGTAAACGGACGTTGGCCCGTGCCTAATGTACCTAAGAGGAATCTAAATCATATATATGTCTAATTGTTTTTCTTGCTTACGATATAAAACAAATATAAAATGGAGCAATGAAAAATAGAGGATGTGATTCCATCCCCTGTATCAGATGAGGTCCTTCCGATAAAACAAATCGGAAGGACTTTTTTCATAAGGAAATCGATAGATTGTTATCAGAAACGTTAGTGCCTTGTCTTATGTTTACTGTCTATGCTTATAGAATCTATAACGTATTATTAGTTCTACTGTTTATCAATTTTTTCTTGCCTATCACTTTTGAATAAATAAACATTGCTAAACCAAAAATCATGACTGCTAAAGCAAAGAAATGAGAAACTGATAGAATCCCAACAACATTCGTTCTCTGCCTAAGAAATTCTAAAACAAATCGAATAAAGCCATAAGAACAATAAGTAAGATAGAAAGGTTCTCCTCTTCTCAGTGTTCCTTTGAGGAACATGAGAAGAACTGTAATAAATACACCGATATCAAGAACTGATTCTAATGGTTGAACAGGAAAGAGATGATCTTGTATTCCGTTTGATATGCCCCATCCTACTTCAATTCCATAACAGCATCCTGTACAGGTACAGCCTATACGATAAAAGGCCAATTCCAAAAAACCTGTTTTAGACATTGAAAGGCAAATTTAGACTTTGGTGACAAAAATTTAGACATTGACTTCCCTGAAAACATAAAGCTGAACGAGGTTGTACTACATCCGTCTCATTGACCAATGTCAGAGTGCACTAAGAAACTACTAGAAGACTTTATTTCATTTTTGAATGGCAGTCTTTCAAAAATCTCTTAACGCTTTTTGTATCCGTGCCTTCATAGTACTTTATTAGATAGTGCTTGAACTCAGATACTTTGTCAGCCGGAATGGCTAGAAGTCCTTTGCCATGAGCGATGAGATAATGATTAGCATAGATAACCGCAGTTCTCTTGTTGCCATCGTTGTAAATTTGTATCTTGGCCACATACAGACAAAGCTCTATTGCAATATCGATTGCATCGATATTGCTTTTTAGAATATCATTTATATCATTTTTGACATCGATTTCATTTGGGATAGGAGGAATGTAAGAAGAGCCGCCAATAGTAACTGGTATACCTCTGATTCTTCCGCCTTCCTGATAGAAACCTTCATTTACAAGTTTTGCAATATAAGAGGCAAGATAATAATCACTAGGAGATTTAATAACATCTTTATCGAGGATGAATTCCCATGCGTGTTTTAGATTAAGAATCTTCTCTACGTCATCGGCCTTCATATTGTTGACTTTGCCGTTATCTATAATAGTTTCAGTATCAGGGAAAGTAGTGGCACATCCTTCAAGAATCGCTTGATCATAGATGATGGTCTTCATGTTCTTTCGAGCAAAGTCCAAATTGAGAAGAACATCTGGTTCAAGTTCATCTTCAGAATACCCAAGGGATGCAAGCTGCTTTTCAATTATACGAATCTCTTTCCTTAAGTATTTGGCTTCCTTGTTATTGCGAAGCAAAAGATTATGGATTTCTTCGGAATAGACATCCACATATTCGGATTTCAATTTACCAAGCTCTCTTTTACGGATGTAGAGATATTTCTTTCCACTTATCATCTTTGTTTCAGGAGTCCCAATATAAGGAAGAAGAGCAAGTCTTGTGTTTAATTCGGCCTTTGTTCTTAAAAGCTCTTGTATCGTGTTGAATTGATTATCCATAGAAGGCCTCCTATTCATTTAGGGAACAATTACAGTATTGTTATATAATAAATGTTCCCTAAAAATCAACAGATTTCCATAGTCCATGGGAGTAATTGTAACTATTTGAAATTTAAAATCAGTGAACGATACAAAATGATGTGTGCCCAATATCTTGGACCAATATCAGAATGCAGTACACTCTTAGCGCGGCTTTCCATGGACTCTTTATCAAACGGAATGACGACAAAAGTCCCTTCCCATAATGTGAGATAACTTCCGGGATTCCGTGTCCTGTCTGCTCGACGTATTCCAAACCGCTGATGATTCTCATCAGCGAGGCGTTTCTGGGATTGCTTGCATCCTTAAAGAACGTACGTTCATTTATTTCGTTCCTTGACAGACCAATAGCCGTTCTTATCTGCGCCAATCCTTTCAATGATTCCCAAGCCTTTTAAAATCATTATATTTTTCTTGATGCCCGATTCCGAAAGTCCGATTTTTTTCACAAGCTGCCTTGTCGTCACATTTGGATTGTCTCGCATGAATGCAACAATTGATGACTGAGTAGAATTAAGGTTATTGATTGCCTGCCTTTCATCCACCACAGAAACAGCATTTGATTCAGAACTCTTGATTGCATCGATTCTATCAAACGGTATCGTCACGATGATTCTATTCTTTTCAATTCTGATGGAATCCTTGCCATATCTTGAAACAATTTTGGGGACTCCCCTTCCCGATCTTTCGCTTAATCTCAGCTGAAGGAAAATCGAAGCCAATACCTCATTCACCTGGATGCTGGCTCCGGAGCAGAATCCTTCTTTGTCTTGGTCAAACGCAAGTCCTCCATGGGAGAGGATCTCGATTCTATCCGAAAATATGCTGATTTGAGGGCCATTCAAAGTAAGCCACTTGTTGTGGATGAAAGCATTCAGAATTGCTTCATGGAACGCCTCGTAATCGAACAGAGGGACATCCTTCCTTTCGGAAATCCTATCCCTCTCGTCAGCTTGAATGATGTTTATGGCATCCCCGTACTCGAGAATCTTGTCCATAGAATACACGATGCAGTCGTTTCCGAATTCCTTGACCGAGAAAAGAGGCGCCGCCTTGTCTTTTCCGCTGAAGATGGAGACTCTTATCGGTATGGAATTCTGGTCGGAAAGGATGTACGCCATAACATTGTATTCCCCATCATTGCTCCTCAGCCTGAGGCTTCTCTCGAAGTTAGCTTTGTTCAATGAAATGCCTTTTGCAGCATAATATATGATGAGTCTTTCAAACGTCAGGTCCTGAGCGTAATGTGGGGCGGCGCAGCTGACGATGGTAGGGAAGCCGTTCACCAAAGTGCTATTGAGTTTCATCTCCCATTCAGGGAATTTGTCCAGTCTTTCCTTGCTCGAGCCAATGCGTATGTAAGCCTGTCCTTTGTATTTCGTCACCACAGCTTTAGATGCAGGAATAATCATCATGACGATTCTTGAGCCGTTGTATTCGAATTCCGCGGTTTCAAAAGGAATGCTCGGTTTCAAGTTTCTGGCAAGGTAATGCTTGTAAGGCTCGCCATCAATGTCTCGATCAAAATTAACGGAAGTCCCGACAATTTCCTTGTCGGAATCGCGGATTCCCCAGACGACATAGCCATATTCCCTCCCCGACAATACCGCTCCGTTTGCGATGGCAGAGATATATTCTCCTATCTCATCTTTCGAGAACCAATTCTCCTTGAAGTCCAACCACTCATACTCATCCTTGAAAGAAATGAGATTCTCAAAAACCTCGATTTTATTTTCCATAAAGCACCATCGCCTTTCAAAATCATTTTATCACCAAACAATAAGAAAGTGAACAGTAAAGTAACCTGTAAAGTGACCTGTAAAGTAACCTGTAAAGTAACCAGAAGGTGCCCAGTAAAGAAGGCAGAAGAAATCTGGTTCAGCCAAGATGGAAACCTTTGATAGAAACCACCCCTATATTCCCAACCGAAATAAGCCAAAACCAGAAATAAAGC
>CAKUXT010000162.1 GCA_934700375.1 uncultured Bacilli bacterium
ATTCTGTCAACGTCTTAAGTTAATGACATTGGCAGCTGCTCCACCTATTTTTGATGTCTTGATTTCAAATATAAAAGGAACAGAGCATTGTCTTCTAAAGCTAGTTCATCAATCAAAAAAATGGACAATACATCGGTCAACCGATATACTTATTGTAATAACATAAGGAGGTGAACAATGAACATCAATGATTTATTAAAAGAAAAAAAGATGTCGAAATATCAACTAGCCAAAAAAAGCGGTGTTCCGCAGACTACTATCATAGATATCTGCAGCAACAAAGCAAAAATAGAAAAATGCTCCGCTGCGACAATCTATAAAATTTCAAGAGTCCTTGATGTTTCTATGGAAAACCTGGTAAAAGAAGCAATAGAAAGTACAAACACCGCTTTGAAGCGCCCATCTTTTGAAGTGTTCAAAAGCAACATCTGTCATCTTCTTAAAGATAAAGGAGATATTGAATTTATCAATGATAACCTATCAAAAGATGAAGTAAAGACACTTTTTGATCGGAAGTGGTATGCAGAGTCGTTTTATCTTCTTGCCATGATAGATTACATATCGAGAATAAACAATATTCCTATTTGTACGAATTACAACGATATCCGTTCACAAAAATTAAAAGAGATTCTTTATCCAAAAGACGTTATCCTACTTGATATGATTGAAAACAGCGACAAAAATCGAAAAGAAAGTCTTGAAAAAGCAATTCCTGAATTCCTGCATTTCAACATTGTCGAAAACGAGGTGAGAAATGTCGCCTGATATCATATTTACAAAAGAATATAAAAGATTGAACGGAAAAAATGAAAGCGGAAATGTAGTATACCCCTCTCACTGGACCAAGGTTCATAGCACTAACTCCAACCAAGCAAAGAATCATTATGCCTGTCCCAGCAATGTGGCTTAGTTCTATTTAAAGTCCAATGTCAGGGGTGCACTACGATTTAGAAGATATCTCCTATGTTTTGATTTTTCATTTTTACTTCTTTGAAAGCTCATATTTATGAATTTCTGCCTCAAACCACCTCACTCCATCTCAACACGATAAACATAAAAATGGTATTTATCGGTATAAACTCACTCATTTTTTTGTTAGTTTAGATTAAAACTCGCTCATTTTTTATAAAGTCACCTAATTTTGTCTTTTTTCATGTGCTATAATAGAATTGAAGTGAGGTGATTGACTATGAGTGAATACTTGAAACGTAAGATCGACAAATTCCTTTTTGATTGGAAAGCAAACCCAGATCGCAAACCGCTTATTATAAAAGGCGCAAGACAAGTTGGCAAAACAAAATCAATCGAAACCTTTGCCGAGCAAAATTACGAAAGCGTTGTTGAAATCAACTTCGCCAAAGATCCCGTTTATAAGCAAATCGTTGAAAACGGATACTCTGCTGAAGCCATTATCAAAAACATTTCTCGAATTAACCCAGAAGCACGATTCATAAAAGGCAAAACCCTTATTTTCTTTGATGAGATTCAAGAATTTCCCGATATTACAACATCTTTGAAATTCTTTTCACTTGACGGAAATTACGATGTGATTTGCTGCGGTTCTTTGCTTGGCATTCATTACAAGGAAATCTCAAGTATCAGCGTAGGCTATAAAACCGAAATCAAAATGCGTTCGCTCGACTTTGAAGAGTTTTTATGGGCGTTAGGATACGACGATTCCATCAAAGAAGATATTTTGTCCCATATGCAATCATTTACCCCGTTTTCTCCTGCCGTGCTGAAAATCTATAACGACTTGTTTTTGGATTACTGCATAATCGGCGGCATGCCTGACGCCGTAAAAGATTTCGTTTCAAAGAAAACATTTGAAAACACACTTGAGATTCAACGCCAAATCGTCATCGGTTACGAAGCAGACATCCGAAAGTATGCCGTAGGACTCGATAAATCGCGTATCACCAACGTATTTCGCTCCGTTCCTTTCCAACTCGGCAAAGAAAACAAGAAATTCCAAATTTCAAAGGTTCGTTCTGGCGCAAAATTTGCAGATTACCGCGGTTCGATCGAATGGCTTGAAGACGCGGGCATTGTAAATGTCAGCAGAGCTTTGCAAACCCCGAACTTGCCTCTCAAAGGAAACGTTATCGATAATTGCTGTATCCTTTATTACGCAGATAATGGTCTACTACTTTCTCAGCTCGATGACGAAGCACAAATGGATTTTCGCCAAAATAAGAATCTTGACGTTTATAAAGGCGGGTTATTTGAAAGCATTATCGGCGAAGCACTCGTAAAATCCGGTTACGACCTTCGTTATTACAAAAAGGAAAATTCAACTTTACAGGAAGAATTCTTTGTTCGATATGAAGATTATCTCGTACCGATCGAAGTGAAAGCCGGCAATAACAACTCCAAATCTCTTTCAACTTTAATAAAAAGCGATAACTATACAGAAATCCGCTTCGGAATTAAAATCGTAAAAGGAAATATCGGGTTCGACTCCAACATCTGCACCTTCCCGCACTTCTGTGCTTTTCTTATCAAAGAGTTTCTTTCAACATTTCAATTTAAGTAAATACCGGTTTACAAATGGTCACTGACCTAGCCTCGTTTGGTGGTATAATTTTCTTGCCTTGAAAAAGGCAGAAAATAGGATTCATCGGTAGGGAAACGAAGCCTATGACTTGGCGGTTTGTGTCTTCGTTTTCCTTCCGATGAGCACACAAACCGCCACGAAAAACAAACAACACAAAAACTCATTCTCTTTGAGAACCTCTTTTTCGAAACTTAAAAGAAAATCCTCACTTCCCTCTTTCGTCTATGACAGAAGCGAAGGATGGTACGATACCAGACTGTAGCGCGCCCCTTTGACTAAAGCAAGATGCATAACAATAACTCAGATCAAACAAAGAATCATTATGCCTGTCCCAATAATGTGACCTAATTCTATTTAAAGTCAATATCAGGAGCACAATACTTTTTCCATCCACTCTATGCAAATTAACATTGATTGCTTGCTAACGAATACAAAAAGTCGCATACAAAGGAACCGATTTGATTCCATTCTCAAATCCGAAGTTCTTTTGAGAAATTCGAATCGCATATTTAGGATGATATTTGTTCATATATACCATAAGACTCCTCGCTCGATTGTTTATCTTAGCATTGACTTCAATTGGAATAATATCCTGACCAATGCGAGTGATAAAATCAACTTCCGCCTGACTATTGCTTGTCCAATAATATAGAATCAATTTATTCTCTGTTAATTGATTGAAAACATAATTTTCTGTAAGTCCGCCCTTGAAATTATCAAGCAAACTGCTTTCTCCAATAATATCCTCATAATAGATATTTTGGCTAGCCCCACATAAACCAACATCATTCATATAAAACTTAAAGTCTGTCAATGATCTATACGCATTAAGCGGAAGCATAATTTGTTCCACACGATAATTTTGACTGGCCACTCCTGCTAAAGACAACCATTCAATCGCGTTTTCAAATTCCGATGCCCTTCCCCCTTGTTTAACATCGACATAACGGAATTTAGTGTTTTCTTTTGTGAGTTGCGTACTGATATTTTTATAGACAAGTCTTGTTTTAGAAACTTCGCTTTGTCTATTGTATTTTCCCATATCATCCAAATAAGAATCCAAAACGGACTGCTGAACAAGACGGACGAGTTCTGGATTATGATTTTTTTCAAATTCTTCAACGGCTTCTGGCATGCCACCGACAAAGAGATACTCTTTGTAATAATCAAGTGCCTTTTCATGAAATGGCTTATCTAGCGGGATATCATTTCGATAACAGTCTTTGATCATTTCAATCAATTCGTTTTCACTTTTCGACATAAGGTATTCTTCAAAATCAAGTGGATACATAGTCATAAACTGGACTTTACCAACAGGAAAAGAAGATGTGCCCCTATTAACAGATACTCCCAAGAGTGAACCCAGTGCAATGATATGATATCCATTAGCATCTTCATTGAAATATTTCAATGAAGTGATTGCTTTAGGACAAGCTTGAATTTCATCAAAAATGATCAAAGTATTTTCCTTGAATATTTCTTTTCTTTTATAAAAAGATAACTTTCTGATTATTGTTTCTGGGGTTAAATTATCAAACAATGGAGCTAGATTATCGTCTTTTTCAAAATTACAATAAACGCTATTGGCATATTCTTTTCCAGCAAAATAATTGACAATGTATGTTTTTCCAACCTGTCTTGCGCCCTGTAAAATAAGTGGTTTTCTATTCGGATTCTTTTTCCATTCCAATAAATCGTTATATATTTTTCTTTCCATATTGGAACTAGAATAATTTATGTGTAACCCTTTTGTTCCTGGATTCCGGAATCCAGGAACAAAAAAGGGCGCCATCCC
>CAKUXT010000163.1 GCA_934700375.1 uncultured Bacilli bacterium
GTGTATGTACTGGTCATCCCGTTCAGTTTTCAAAGAGCAATCGTATCAGTGCGCTTTTTTTGGCGCATTAAAGATTCTATCATTCTGCCTATTGCTGTGTCAACAATTTTTTTAGTTTTCTTCAAGAAAGCCCTATCATGAAAATTCGATGATTTCGGGCTTTTTCGCCTTTATGATCATCAGGTTCTAAAAAAGCGCAGCTTTGATTCGCCACGCTTATCATTATTAATATATTAGGCTTCGAATTTATCAATCATCTCGACGCGGATATCATGTCTTCCATGTTCTTCATGAGCGTTGAGGAAGATATTGATTCTTCTTAAGATGTCTTCTTTTTTCATGAACTTTGCGCCAAAGGCGATCATATTGGCGTGATTATGTTCGACAATCAGATGAGAAACATCATCATTGTATCCAAGTCCGCAACGGATGCCTTTCACTTTGTTTGCAACGATGCAGACGCCTTCTCCGGAACTGCAGACCAAGATTCCTTTGTCTGCTTCTCCGCTTTTGACTTTTTCGGCGCAGGCATGTGCGAATTCTGGATAATTGCAGGAATCCAAAGAATAGGTTCCGCAGTCGATGACTTCATGTCCTTCTTTCTTCAGCATCTCAATGATGGATTCTTTGACAGGGAATCCGCCGTGGTCACATCCAAATGCGATTTTCATAGAATAATGTCCTCTCTTTTCCTTATATATTATAAAAAGCTTTTTCGATTTCTTCCATCGTTATGTCGCCTTGGCGGATGACGATTGGTTTTTCCTTTGTCAGATCGACGACTGTAGTAGGTGTTCCGCTCTGACAGGTTCCTTTGACAATGCCTTTAACTTCCTCTTTGTCTTTGAAGGTTTCGTAGACTTCTGAAAATTCAGTGGTTGCTGGTTCACCGGAAATGTTTGCGCTTGTCACCTGAAGAGCAAAAGGAAGAGAGGAAAGGAAAGAAAGAAGTTCTTCCTTAGCAGGAATTCTGATTCCGGCGATTCCGGTTCCAAGATGTGTCTGATAAGGAGCGTTCTCTTTTGCTTTGACAAGACAGGTCAACGGACCAGGAAGAAACTTATCCATCACCCTTCTTGCGCCTTCTGAAATTTCAAAGTATTTATCCAACGGGAAAGAAGAAGAACACATGACGGCGATCGCTTTATCCGGTCTTCTGTTCTTAGCCTTGCAAAGTCTTTCATACGCTTCTTCATCATCAAATCTCACGCCGACTCCATAAACGGTTTCTGTCGGCAAAGCCAAAACATATCCATCTTCAACAATTTTTCTTGTTTCTTTGTCTTCAAATGATAGTATTTTCATTTTTCCTCCAAAAATGGCAGCTTTTACACTGCCATTGTTCAAATTGTTTTTTTACGAATTAGAAGGACATCTTGACATCTTCGCGCTTAGCTTCATCGGCCTTGAAGAATTCAGCAGCAGTTGCATGAATGCTGTTAGCAACGATGGAACCAGGGAAAGTAACGATAGCCTGGTTATATTCGGAAACGTCAGCATTGTACAATCTTCTGCTGGCCTGTAAATGTTCTTCGATATCGGCGCAGGAGTTAGAAAGAGAGATGAACATGGTGTTGGCCTTCAATTCAGGATAGCGTTCGATGACGATGTTGATGCTCTTGGAAACCTGATCCATCTGAGCATTGAAATCGCTCATCTCTTTGACATCGCCGGTTCCTTCATGATAATTGGCTCTCATCTTTGTGACATCGACAAGAGTTTCGTTCTCATGCTTGGCATAACCTTTGCAGATATCCAACTGCTTGCTGAGCAAATCAAATCTCTTTGTCAAAGCGACATCGATTCCTGATGCGGCTTCTTTGATTTTGACCTGCTGTCTGCGGAAGTAGTTCATCTTCTTGACCCACCAAACGATGACGGCGAGGATAAGAAGAACGACAATAACGGCAACAGCAATACCGACAATAGTACCAATAGGCATATGATTTTCCCCCTTTCCTATTTAAGTGTTTTATTTGTTTTTGTTGTGCGGATTAAGAATATTCACGAAAGTATCTCTAGGCTTAAGGGATTCAAGGTAAGAATAATACTTCATGTAGGAATATCCATAATGTTCGATGACATCCTTGACGATGACTTTGGTCTTGGAGTCATAGACCTTTTTGATGGCAGCAAAATGAACTGTCTCATCATCAGCGCCTTCAGGCAATTCTAAGGATGCAGGTTCTGCTACAAGCTTTTCAATTTCGAAAATGGCATTTTCAAGGACTTTCTGCCTTCTTTCCTTCGCTGTTTCGACAGGAGCTGCTTTTTCTCTGACAACGCGTCTTCTCGGAAGGTCTTCCAATTCGTATTTGGATTTCCAGAGGCCAATGATACCATTGACACGGGACTTTCCAAGGACGCGGAGCGAGATTCCACTGTCTTCAAAGACTTTGTAAGGATCTTCGCCTGCCTTTAAGGCATCAACGACTTTGAGAGCGAACTCTTCCGTGAAAGAAATCTTGCTCTCTGTGCACTTCACGACATTCGGATTGTGATTGAGAACTCTTTGGGCGTGTTTCGTAAATTTTTTAGTAGCCATATTCTCCTCCTTTACTCTTTATCTTTTGGCTCTTGTGAATCATCATTGTTGCTGACTTTATCAGTATGAATGATCTCTTTGACCACTCCTCTTCTTTGCTGTGGCTTAGAAGGCTGATATTTGTCTTTCAGCATATGGACTGTCGTATCATCTGTCTTGATCAAGACGACCGGAACACCTGCATAGCTTTCCAGATGTTCGCCGAAGGTTTCGACAGTCATCGAAATATTCATGGAAGCAGAATAATCCAGGAACAGCAACCCGATATGAGAGGGATCTGTTGCGCCTCTTGCACATGCTTCCTTGAACTGATCATCCGAGATCGGATTTCCAGCGCCGGTTGCGATGACAAGCATGATTCTGGAAGGCTTCTGTTCGAGAATCTTATCGACCTCATGATAGAAATAGCCATATCCAGGATAAAGAATGACATTATTCGGATTCTTCGGCTGTTCCTTTTCATCCATCTTGTGTTCATCGACATCAGGAAGTTTTCTGTTCTTCAAGAGATAATCGATCTGATCGGCTGTGATCGTCTCATGTTCAATCAAGGTTTCTGCGATAAGAGTGACGTCATCGCGATGCTCTTCAAGAAGTTTTCTGGCATCTGCATGACACTCTTCGACGATAGAACGGATTGCTTTATCGATTTCAAAGGCAATCTGAGTGGAATAATTGGCCTGGGTGGAGTTGTAGTCTCTTCCTAAGAAGACGCTTCCGCCAGGTTTTTCATACTGAATAGGACCTAAGTCAGACATACCGTATTCTGTGACCATGCTTCTAGCAATATTTGTAGCGACTTCGATATCGTTGCTGGCACCGGTTGAGACATCGCCGAAGAAGATTTCTTCGCTTGTTCTTCCACCGAGGTAACCAGTGATTCTTGCAAGAAGCTGATTCTTCGTCATAAGGAAACGATCTTTTTCAGGAGTCATAAGGACATGACCGCCTGTTCTTCCACGAGGAACAATCGTAATCTTCTGGACCTTATCGGAATAAGGCAAGAAGATACCGATGACGGCGTGTCCTGCTTCATGATAGGCAACCTGCTTTCTTTCGCTCGGTTCCAGATGAGATTTCTTTGCAGGACCGGAGATAGCACGATCGATTGCTTCATCGATATCAGCTGTAGTGATTGCAGTACGATTTGCACGGACAGCAAGGATAGCGGCATCATTCATGATATTGGCAAGATCAGCGCCGGAGAATCCGACGGTTCTTGTTGCGATGTTGTCAAAGCTGACATCAGCAGCAACTTTCTTGTTTCTGGCATGAACTTTGAGAATGGCGGCTCTGCCTGCTTTATCAGGCAAATCGACTGTGATAGTACGGTCAAATCTTCCAGGACGTGTCAATGCAGGATCGAGAACGTCGCTTCTGTTTGTAGCAGCCATGACGATGACGCCGTTGTTGTCTTCGAAGCCATCCATTTCGACAAGAAGTTCGTTCAATGTCTGTTCACGTTCATCGTTTCCGCCACCGATACCGCTGCCTCTTTGACGGCCGACAGCATCGATTTCATCAATGAAGATAAGACAAGGGGCATTCTGTTTTGCGGTTTTGAAGAGAGAACGGACTCTGGATGCACCGACACCGACATACATTTCAACGAAGTCAGAGCCGGATATAGAATAGAAAGGAACATTTGCTTCACCGGCAACAGCCTTGGCAAGCAAAGTCTTACCTGTGCCAGGCGGGCCGACTAAGAGAACGCCGTGAGGCAATTTCGCACCGAGTCTGGTGTATTTGTCAGTAGCATGGAAGTAATCGACCATTTCAACCAATTCAGCTTTGGC
>CAKUXT010000164.1 GCA_934700375.1 uncultured Bacilli bacterium
CGTATGCGGAAGACCGCACGTACGGTGGTGTGAGAGGGAGCGGAGAAGCTATCGCTTATCACTCTCTACTCGATTGTATAAGCGTCGTATAGTCTCTGATTGATTTTCTTCATCTCTTCCTTATCGACCTTACAAATATCTCTTGTCAGATCATACAATCCGTTGTATTCGCTCTCAACATCAGCTAGCTGTGTATAGATGATGCCGGAAAGGCCATACTTTTCAATTTGTGGAAGAAGTTGTTTGTTGTATAGTTTTTCAATTCTTTGCATCAGTTTCTTCTGCTTTTTGACTTTTCCGTGTCCATTGAATTTCGTAAACGGCGTATTGCCGAGTTTCAAAGAAACACCGCCAGCTTCTGAAATGATAAAGCAACGGAAAAAACGATTCTTTCTCTTCATGGCAGGGAAAGAATAAGTATGAACAGAGAAGAAATCAGATTCATCCGCTTCATACCATCCTGATGCTGTATCAAAGAGAACATTGCTCTCTTTCTCTTTCAGTTCTTTATAGATTCTGGAAGGATCAAACTCTCCCCATCCTTCATTGAAAATCGTATGGATCAGAATAGAGGGATGATTATGGAACTTCTCAAGATAATAGAAACATTCTTTTTCAAATTCATCTCTTCCCTCTTTGTCTTCTCTTCCCAATTTCTTATAGGAGATATGTTTCTCATTGTTCATAAAAGATAAGACACGAGGGACACCGACATTGAACAGATGATATCTGTTTCCGCCGCACGGATAGTCCTGTATCAGATAGATACCCATCTTATCAGCCAGATAGTAGAACATATCGCATTCGACTTTGATATGGACGCGCAAGCAATTGAATCCTAATTCTTTTGCCAGTCTGATGTCTTTCTCATAGTCATCATAAGACTTTACGGTGAGATTATCATACCCGTAATATCCCTGGTCGAGAAGCCCGGATAAGAACAACGGTTTATCATTCAGATACAGTTTCTTGAAACCGTCCTTTTCTTTGATTTCGATCTTTCTGATTGCAAAATAAGTGGAGACAAAATCAGATTCGTTCTCCAAAGTCACATCATAAAGATAAGGATCCTCAAGAGACCAGTATCTCAGATTTCCGAAGTGGAACAGTTTCTCCTCTCCTGATTTCAGCTGATAGACTTTGTCCTTCCATTTCATCGTAATAAGAGAAGGCTCTACACTGTTGACAACAACTTTGACACCATTGTTTTCAAAATCAGGTGTGAACTTTGCTTTCGTAATATAGTTCTTGCTGACAGATTCCATCCAGACAGGCTTATAGATGCCTGTCGTTGTCGTATAAGACCAATAGACAGGCTTCAAAGCCTGCTTTCCTCTGGAATGATAATTGTCATCGCTTTGATCTTTTACCTTGACGATAAGATCGAATTTTTTCGGCATCGTAGAAGGAAGATGAACTTCAAAAGAATCATACATACCGACATGATGCATCACTTCTTTATTATCGATATAGATCGTGGCATCCTGATCGATGCCATCAAAGTGAAGGATGAGAACGTCTTTGACAAAATCATCTTCCAAAGTGACGACCGTATGATAGAAAAGAATATCATCCGGTTCAGGAAGAAGATTCACTCTGCTGTCATAAGCCTCTACCGGAAAAGGAACCATCGCTTTTCTATCATACGAAGAAGGAAGAACATCCTTTTTCGATACTGTGAAATCCCAAAGCCCATTCAGGCACTGATAAGAATCTCTTTTCCATTGCGGTCTAGGATAAGAAGAAAGAGGAACACCCTCTAAAAACTTATCATCGCCTTTGAAGAGATATCCTAAATTGCGTCCTTGCTGTTTCTTAATTGCTTGCATGTTCTTTCTTTTCCTTTCTGAAATAGAAGTAAATCGGAATCAGACTGAGAAGCAGGATTCCTAATCCGACCAGATATCCGTATTCGCTAGGGACCGTATCAAGAACACCTTCAAATGTCGAGGATTCAACCTGACTTCCCAAGTTACGATTCAAAGCATCACCTATAAAGGGACCGATGCACATCGGAAGAGCGACGACAAAGAGCATTCTGACACCCATAAAGATACCTTCTTCGCCTTTTGGAATGTACTGTCTTACCAAGGCGTTGATGACTGTCGGAATGCCGACATAGCCTAAGATCATCACAAGTCCGCTTATAGCAGCATAGACAGTTCGAGGAGTCGAACCGCCTGTTGCGACCTTAGGGATGAAGAACATCATCAGAATACCGACAGCAAAAACAATAAAAGAAGGAAGAATCATTTTGTTCTTTCCGAATCTGTCAGCTAAGAATCCGAAGATGACAGAAAGAACAGAACCAAGCAATAGAGCAACAGCCATAACAACAGCAAAAGGAGTCAAGAATCCAGTACCGGTGTTGGAGATTTCACAGGTTCTTTCCATATAGACCATTAAGTAAGGGAAGAAGACCTGACATGCGGTAGCATAAACAAAATAGATAAGAAGAACCAAATATAACTTCTTATTGTTTTTAATCGTATCTTTCTTAAATCCGACAACTAACAACTTCAGATATCCGCTTTCATTTTTCTCTTCTTTTTCCTTCGGAATCAAGAAGAAGGAAACAATACCCATCAAAACGACGACAGCACCGATCAGATAGAAGAAAAGATCCCATCTTGCATCATTTGCACCTTTTGAAGAATCCGTCGTCAGTCCATTGAGAAGGACAAAGATGACAAGCATCGCAACAAGAGGAAGAATAGAGAGAACGCCTTCCGCTTTTCCTTTGTTCTCTTCTTTGATGTTCTTTGTGATATAGGAGTTGAAGGATGCATCATTTGCAGTAGAGCCGAAGAAGGTCATCACACAATCGATGATAATGACCATGATGGCAGCCATCGAAGAGACCATCGCTAACGGAATGATCTCATTTTTGGAATTGACGTTGAACAGACCGAATGACGCTGTTGCAAATCCCCATAAGATATATCCGATTGAGATGAAGTATTTCTTATGACCGACCTTATCTGTCAATGCGCCCATGAAGATTGTCGTCAGTGTCGCTACAACAGCACTGAATGCTGTTGTCAGCGCAATATAGAGAGAGTAATCGAATCTTTCACTCGCAGGTGCTGAGAAATTGATGTAAGTGATATATGTATTCAGATACATATTCTCAATCGCCCAGGCCAATTGACCGACAAAACCGACCAGTATCAGAAACATCCACATCCTGACGCCAATACGTTCTCTTTTACCTTCGTCCATATACTTTCCTCGCATTCATGAATATTTTATCTTTTCTACGTGAAGTTGTATATGTTTATCAACTATTTCTTTTATCAGAGTAGGTTTACTATTATAATAATTACTCGAAAATAACATAGAAAACAAAATGAACACAATTATTGTCCGTGCACTTGCCAAGATCAATCTGGCCATAGATGTGAAGACGAGAAGAGAAGACAATTATCATGAAATAGATATGGTCACTATCCCTTTGAAATTACACGATTCCATTGAAATCGCTCCGATTTCAAGTGACATGTCAAGAGACACTTATTTATACTGTGACGATCCCTCTATCATCTGCGATGAATCCAATCTCGCTTATAAAGCATTGAACCTGATGAAGGAACATAAGAGAATCGAAGGTGCCTTCCAGATCATGATTCATAAGCGTATTCCTGTCGAAGCAGGATTAGGAGGAGGAAGCGCAGATGCGGCCGCTGTCATCCGTGCTCTTGATAACTATAGCAAAGAAGACAAAGACGAGCTTATCCAGATAGAAGACATTCTCTCTTTGCAGGTTGGAAGCGATGTTCCTTTCTGCATTCATAACAAGCCTAGCCGTGTACAGGGCATCGGTGAAAAACTGACACCTATCGAAGTCAAGAATCATTACTATGTCCTGATTGTCAAACCGAACATGGGACTTTCCACAAAGTCAGTCTATGAAGCCTATGATCTTTATGATCAAAGCGCAATCAAGCATCCGAATATCGATGAACTGATCCTCGGACTGAAAGAAGGCAATGAAGAGCTGATTGAAAAGAACATGATCAATGTTCTTTCCTATCCTGCTATCAAAGCTCTCCCCCAGATTCAGGATCTGTTGGATGAAATGAAGGCCTTGTCTCTTCCTTTATGTGGTATGTCAGGTACAGGTTCTGCCTGCTTTGCAATCAGCAAAGACAAAAAGCACCTTGAACACTGCAATCATATCTTCGAAAGAAAAGGTTATTCCTGTTACTTCACTGAATTTGCAATTTAATCCATTCACTAAGGAACACTGCTCAATAATAATGTACCGCACCCCTGACATTGGACTTTAAATAGAACTATAGCACAACATTGGGACAGGCACAATGCTCCTGTTGC
>CAKUXT010000165.1 GCA_934700375.1 uncultured Bacilli bacterium
GTCCTCTTCCCGTTTGGTTATGGTCTTAGCTATGCCTCCTTTGAATATTCGAATCTGGATGTGAAAGAGGAAGGGGAAGACTGTCTTGTCTCTCTTGATATTGAAAACACCTCCTCAGTCGATTCTAAAGAGGTCGTACAGCTTTATGTCAAAGAGCTTGTCAAGGAAGTCTACCGCCCTGTTTATGAGCTTAAGGAGTTTACAAAAGTATTCATTAGGGCTCATGAAAAGAAGACAGTCACATTCAAGTTGACAAAGAAAGCATTCAGCTATTATTCAGTCTCTTATGATTGCTGGCGTTATTGTCCGGGCATGTTTGAAATCATGATTGGAAAAGACAGTCACAACATGGTCTTAAAGAAGAGAATCGAAGTAAGATAACACGATAAAAGGCAGAGAGAGCAGTGCTTTCTGCCTTTTAAAATGCCTATCTTAGAAACTGAACTTCAACGTGCTAGGCTGATGGTCGGAATAGGCAAAGCCATCATCTCCGATTTTTTTGGTTTCGACGCCTTTGACTTTGATGTTTTCAGAGACGATGAAGCCATCGACTGTCGAGACATAGGTGTAACCTCTCTGCCAAGCGACATCGCAGTCTCTGCAGCTGGGTTCGTTATTGGCGGCATAGACTGTGAATCCTTCATCGAATTTGGAGGTCTTGTTGTCATCGAACATGTAGTTGAGCCAATCAGGCATCGGCTGTTTTACCATGTCCTTATAGGCGAAGTTCTCTTTTGTATACTCTGGATAGAGCGGATTGTTTGTCAGTAAATCGTGGTTGAAGTCACCGGCTGCAATGACATAGTTTCCTTTGTCATATTCGCTTTTCATGAAGGAATAGAGCTCATCGATCTGTTTGTCACGGATCGTGCCTCCTTCATCATAGGCTGACATATGAGAGTTGATGAAGATAAACTCTTTTCCGTTTTCGACTTCGATTCTGTTGACGCTGAAACAGCGGTCAAGATCGAAGAACTTCGAGAATCCTGTTGAGATCGTATATTCTTTTCTTTCGCTTTCGCTGATGCTGTATTTGGAGTAGGTGCTAAGACCGGCTTTGGATTTGCCGTGCGGATCATTGAAAGGATAGAAGAGATAGGCAGAATCGAAGTTGAGGGCAAATGTTTTGTCGTAATCTGTCATCTCCTTTTCAAAGGCCTCTTTCTGATTGATGTGATAGGCTCTATCAGAATCGACATCGACTTCCTGAAGCGCGTAGAAGTCACTGTTGAGCTCTTTGACTATGTTGATAGAACCATTGGTGTTCTTTTCTACATCCTCTTTGGAGAGGCCTTTTCCGTGTATGCCTGCTGTTGCGACGCCATTTTCATCATGGCCTAAATCCATAAAGAAGGTATAATCAGGAGAATAGGATCCAAATCCGATGTTGTAGGTGGTAAGTGAGAGTTCTTCTCCTAAATGTACTTTCTCTTCATTTGCAGCTTTTTTGACATCGAGTGTCGTATTGCCGACACGATGGTAGGAGAAGACCACATAACCTACATAGCTCAATGCAGTCAGTACTGGAATACCGATGACAATAGCGCATGTGATTGCGATGATCTTTCCGATTCTCTTTTTCTTTTTATGTTCGCCCTTCATTTTTGTAAATCCTCTGTAAAGATAATATAGCAAAAACAGAAACAAAAATGAACGAAGTTGACAACTTAATTTTCAACTTTTGTTTTTATTCATCAAAAACAAAAGATTTTGTTTGAAAAGTGCTTATATCATCGAACTTTTAAGCTGATTTTGAAATTGAAAATAAGCTTAAAAAATGATAGAATGATAGGTAATTGTCGAGGAGGTACGAATATGAACAATGAAAAGAAGGCCCTGATATGGGGCGTAGGAATCAATGCGTTTTCAGCCGTTTTAGGCTTTGTTTTCTATGGGATTACAAAGAGTCAGTCCTTATTGCTTGATGGCCTTGTGTCTTTCATTCTTGTCCTATCGACAGTGATCTCCCTCTTTGTCACAAACAATGCCCATAAAGAAGAGAGCGAAGAATTCCCATTGGGCCGTTGGGCCATTGAGAATCTCTTCCTTGTCTTCAGAGCCATACTGATGCTTCTTATCATCGTCTATACGATAACAGAAGCGATGATCACCATCACACACTTCTTCCAAGGAACACTGGTCGATGATGTCAATATCTCCATCATCTCGATGGTCACCTATGCCGCTTTGATGGTAGGTTCCTGTATCTTCATCAACATCATCTATAGCTACTACAACAAGAAGAGCGACAAGCCCTCTCCGATCATCACAATCGAGATCAAAGCGAGCATTTATGACGGGCTTGTCACACTCGGTGCGACAACAGGCCTTCTTCTTTTCTATCATGTCCCCTTCTTTGTCCCTGTCAAAGAGATCGGAGATGCCATTGTCGTTACTATCCTTTCTCTTATCTATACAGTGACACCAATCAAAGAAATCGTTCATCAGATGAGAATCTTATCCGATAAGAGAAGATATCAGAAAAAAGAAGCAAAGATCAAAGAGGCTATCACAAGCCACTATGATTCCTATATCATCGAAGACATCTACTATTCCTTCTCTGGTCAGTGCTATACCATCTATGTCACCCTCTTCCCCAATGAAAATAAAACAAGAGATGAGATCGCATCTGATTTTGATGGCATCTCCGCATTGCTGAAGTCAAAAGAGGAGAATACAAAAGTATTCCTCCTTCTCTCTCAGGACAAGATTCATAACCTGTAGTTTTCAAATGAACAATGAGCTGCAGTTTTTCCTTTGCTTTTATGTGGAAAGGCTTTCAGCAAAAAATACTATCAATGGAAAAAGATAGTATTATAATGATATTGTTCGTTTACGAACAATAGGAGGAAGACATGGATAAACAGATGCCGCTAGGCAGAGAAATCCATCTCACATCCAGTGCGATCGAGTGCTATATTTCTAGGAATATAACAGGCTCGGATCCAGCAAAATTGACAGGAATCGAAGCGATGACACTCAGTTTTCTCTTCGAACTGAAGAAGCCGGCTATGATGAGAGATGTGATGGATCATTTCCATATCGCGAAAGCGACAGCGAGTCAGACACTGACAAACCTGGAAAGAAAGGGAATGATACTGCAGAAGTCGATAGAAGACGATAAAAGAAAGAAAATGATTTATCTGACAGAAGACGGAAAGAAGATCAAAGTAAGCTATGATCAGAAATTCTCTGTGATGAACTCGATTATTGAAGAGGGCATCACAGAAGAAGAGAAAGAGATCTTCCACAAAGTCGTTCTGAAAATCAGATGCAATCTAGGAAGAGATTACTAAGGAGGAGATATGAACACCTACAAGAAATTAGCAAAATATATCGGTTCCTATTGGAAGGATACGGTATTCACATGGCTTTCAGTCTTTGTTGAAGTCATCTGTGAAGTCGGTGTTGTCTTTATGATGCAGTTCTTGATTGATGAGGTCAAAGCCATCACCGGAGAAAGCACACAGCTGAAGCTGATCAGCATCTATTCTGCCGGAATCGCACTTCTTGCCATTATCGCTGCTATTAGTGGGGTATTGGCCGGATACTTTGCCGCTTCTGCTTCTGCAGGATTCGGCAAGAATCTGAGAAAAGCGATGTATGACCGCATTCAGGACTATTCCTTCAAGAACATCGATAAGTTCTCAACCTCATCCATCGTCACCAGAACGACAACGGATGTCACCAATGTCCAGAATGCGTTCATGATGACTATCCGTATGGTCATAAGAGCACCTTTCTTGATGACATTTGCTCTTATCATGTGTTTTGTCACACAGTGGAGACTTGCTTGGATCTTCTTGATCATCATTCCTGTCATTCTCTTCCTGTTGTTATTTATCGCCAAGAAAGTCCATCCGACCTTCGTCAAAATCTTTGATACTTATGATGCTTTGAATGAGACTGTCGAAGAAGATGTCGATGGCATCCGTATTGTCAAAGCATTCAACAGAGAAAAGGTTCAGTCCGATAAGTTCCGTTCTGTCTCTGACTTCATCTATAAGAACTTCATCTATGCTGAGAAGATGCTCTCCTTCAACTCTCCTATCATGAATACAGCTGTCTTTGGTGCCATGATCGGTATTTCCTATTTAGGTGCAAGACTGATCATTGAGACAAACGGAAGCGAACATCCTTTCACTGTCGGCGGATTATCGACACTCATCACTTACATCATGATGATTATGATGGCATTGATGATGATTTCTATGGTCTATGTCCAGATCATTATCTCCAAGAACTCGACAGAAC
>CAKUXT010000166.1 GCA_934700375.1 uncultured Bacilli bacterium
GCTTATATCCTAACAATGCAAGATAGTAAGCGGCGCTTAAACCGGCAGGACCGGCACCGATGATGGCAATCTTTTCATCGAACTTCTCATGGACGCTAGGAACGACTTTCTCAGGAACATAGCGGGTTTCGCTATGCAGATCTAAGTCAGCGACAAATTTCTTGACGGCATCGATAGCGACAGGCTTGTCGATGGTTCCACGAGTACAGGCATCTTCGCAGCGCTTGTTGCAGACACGGCCGCAGATTGCAGGGAACGGGTTTTCTTTCTTGATGAGAGCCAAAGCTTCCTGATACTTTCCTTCATGAGCTTTCTTCAAATAGCCTTGGACAGGAACGTGAGCAGGGCAGGCGACCTTACAAGGAGCGGTACCAGTGCTATAGGTATTAGTAAGTCTTGCTGTATCACGATAGTTTTCATCCCAGGCGTATTTGCCCCAGATGTTGTTGTCCGGCAAAGGAGCCTGAGGATACTTGATCAGACTTCCGTCTTTCTTGCAGAGCTTCTGACCGAGCTTGACAGCACCAGCAGGGCAGGCTTCGACGCAAAGTCCGCAGGCGACGCAGTTCTGAGGATCGACTTTGGCAGTATAGGCACTTCTTGAAAGGTTAGGTGTGTTGAATAACATGCTTGTTCTTAAAGCATTGCAGATTTTGACATCGCAGTTACAGATATCGAAAATCTTATGTTCGCCATCGATATTAGTGATCTGATGGACAAAACCATTCTTTTCAGAAAGCTTTAAGATTCTAATTGCTTCATCATGGTCGATGTAGTGTGCTTTTCCGGTTTCGACAGCATAGTCTGCCATATCGCCGAGCTGAATGCACCAATCTTCGGAATCGTCAGCGCAGCCATCGCCTAAATACTTTCTGGATTCACGGCAGGAGCAAAGACCAGCGGAGATGTGGCCAGCATATTTCTTCAGCCAGTAGGAGATGTGTTCCAATTTGACGGATTCCTGATCCATCGGGATGGCCTTCTCGACCGGGATGACGTGCATACCGATGCCGTCTCCTCCAGGAGGAACCATCTGAGTGAGGCCTGCAAGAGGAATGAAGGTCATTCTTTCAAAGAAAGTGGCGACGACAGGATTCTTTTTGATTTTTTCCTTGGTGGAGTTGAAAAGCTCAGCGGAACCAGGAACAAAATAGCAAATACGATAACGTTTGATTCTAGGCTTGTCCTGAATCGGTCCATTATCATCATATAAATCGCCATAGTCGAATTCAACAATGCCAATATCGGCCATTTCGTCGAATAACTTCTGAAGCTTGATGGCATCATAATCCGGATTCATCTTGAGAAGTTCTTCGAAAGTATAGAACTTTCTTAACTTCATCTTGTTCAGGACGACAGCCATCTCATGTGTGAGAACTTCCTTCAATCCCCAGTATTCAGGATCGTCAGAGGTGAGTCCTTTGATCTTGTGGGGCATGACGTCAGTGATTTTTCTTCCTAACTTAAGGATTTCTTCGTCAGCGTTCTTCTCTCCTTGGAATTTCGGCTTGATTGTTTTGTTCTGCTCTGGCATATCAGTTTTCCCTCCATTTTCTGATTTCTTCTACTAACCAGTCTTTCAGCTCGTCTATACCTTCACCAGTCTTGCCGGAGACAGAAATAATCCGACAATTCTTGTTTCTCATACGAATATAAGATTCGAATCTCTCTTCATCGAAGGTGAAATAAGGTTTGGTGTCGATCTTTGTGACAACGACAACATCCGCTTTTTCGAACATCAGCGGATATTTAAGAGGCTTGTCGTCTCCTTCCGGTACGGATAGAAGAACGCAGTTTTCACTTGCACCGGTGTCGAATTCTGCAGGACAGACAAGGTTTCCGACATTTTCCAAGAAGATGAGGTCGAGATCGGATAAATCGATTCCCTCTAATCCTGTTCTTGTCATGCCGCTGTCGAGATGGCACATGCCATTTGTGTGAAGCTGAATTGCTCTTACACCAGTGTTCTTGATGATTTTCGATGTGTCGCAATCACCGTCGATGTCAGCTTCCATGACGCCGATTCTGAATTCGTCTTTCATCGAATTGATCAAGGCAGTCAAGGTTGTCGTCTTTCCGGCACCTGGACTTGACATAACGTTCAATAAGAAGACTTTCTTCTCCCTCAGCTCATTGCGAAGCTCATCGGCTTTTTTGTTGTTGTCAGCAAAAACGCTTTTCTTTAATTCGATAATCCTAATTCCCATAATAAAACCTACATGTATCTTTCGCCTTTAATTATACAACAAGTATTCAAAATTTCTAAGTGGAAAAAGAGGAAAAAGGGATAAGTTTTCCCTTTTTCCTCTATCTGGTCTACAAAAACTTGTTTAGAAGAATCTTCTGACTAAGTCTCTGGAGTACTCGACAGTCTCTTCCATATCGCCAAAGGCCATGACTTCGCCTGCGAAGAAGCAGTTCTTCTGGCCCTGTAAGGCTTCGACTTTCTCATACCATCCATCTGCATAATCTTTAGAAGAAACATGCGGGAAGTAATACCAATCATCGATTCTCTCGGTCTTGACGACAGGAAGTTTGCACTTTGCCATATCAGCAAGCGTGGTTTCCTTTGCGACATCAAAGGGAACATCTTCCATGCCTTCATGGTTTCTAAGAGTGAAGGTGACAAGCGGCTGCGCTGTGACTTCCGAAACATCCCATCTATGATAGAAGACCATCAAATGACCACGGGTTTCCGGTGTCATATTGTCAAAGAAGTAATAGGAGATATCAGGGCTGTTGTCTTCAGCAGGGCGGACAGCCATGGTGAAGTATTCCTTATGGACAATCTTGGAGAAGAGCTCTTTCTCTTCTTCGGTCGGATCACCATAATCAAGGAACATTTCAAGAGGTGTGCAGATGATAAGCTTATCGAATTCTTCGACCTTATCATTATTGATAGTGACATAGACCTTGTTGTCTTTTCTTTCAATATGAGTGATTTCGCTATTGAGGACAACAGGATGTTTGAGATGGTTGTTGACACCTTCCCAGATGGACTGTGTTCCGTTTCTCCATGTCCAGAGCTTTCCGGTGTGGAGGAACTGACGGACAGTGTAGTCATCAAGATATTTCAAGACATAGGCTGCAGGAATCTCATCGAAGTAACCATAACCGAAGGAAGTGAAAGGTCCTTTCCAGACGAGTTCGGCATCGGTGCATTTGTTCTTCTTGAGGAATTCGGAGAACGGCATGCAGAGATCTTTTAAGTTCTCGTTCTTGCCTTCGATATGGGCAAGCTTCATTTCAGGAGACGGACAAGGTCCTTCGTATCTGCCTTCGCTTACACCGCGGTGTCCGTTGACATCATAACCTTTATATTTCTTCTTCAAGAGTCTAGAAAGCTTGTTGAGCTTCAGAAGCTTCTTGAGCAAGGCAATCTTGCTGGTCTTCAGAGGAGTGCCATCTGTGTTCATGAATCTTCTTCCCATCTTCGGACCATCTTCGTGAGTAGTACCGCCGAAGAGTTCGCATTCATGGACAGCGAAATAGGTTTCGCATCCCATGACAGCGCCCATTTCAATGGTTCTGTCTTCATAGGTGCCATCGACTTTCTTGACTTGCATCATAGGAGAGAAGCACTTGCCGCCGACACGATTGCTCTTTTCATAGATGACATAGTTGTCATAGCCCTTCTTCTCTAAATACATCGCCATAGATGTTCCGGCAGGACCACCTCCAACAATACAAATACGTTGCTTTAAATCAGACATTTGTAACCCCTTTCTAAAATAAAGTATATAAGTAGTATATACCTAAATTGCTGTAATGCAATTAAAATTTGAATATAAAATCAACAAATATTGAAAATCGTAAAAACCAAAAAATGACAATACGAATTGTTGGATTGGTTTCGTGTTTTGATATATTTGTTGTCTGACCTACAACAAATTGAAATGAAATGTTGATTATGATCGGTTCGGAATTATGCTTTTTCAAAGAAAAATGAATTGGCAGAACCTATGTCATTTCTACGGAAAATAGAATGAGATGATTTGATATCCGATGCTCTTTTGGGTACGTTTACAAAGATGAAAGCAATGTTCGCGCTGTTTGGTTTTTGAACTTGGAAACACTTGTTCAAATGGAGGAACAGGCGTATGCAGATGCCATATAAACTCGGAAAAAGACGATAATTCAAAGAGAGAGGAGACTTGTCAATAATTCTGTGTAAATCTTTGTAATGCAAATGACTTCATCATTGTCATCAATCCGTATCGTCTT
>CAKUXT010000167.1 GCA_934700375.1 uncultured Bacilli bacterium
CCGTTATCTACAATTTCCCATACCAGATGATGTAAACCTCTGCTGCTTGTAGATCCGATATACATACCAGGTCTTTCTCTGACCGGCTCAAGCCCGTGAAGGATAGTTAAACTCTTTGCATCATAATTTGTACCCATTGTAAAAAACCTCAAACTATATTTTACTTATAAAACCTTTGAAAATAAAGCTTTAATATATATAATACGTGGGGTTATAGAAAAATATTATGCAACTTACATACACAATTCTTGTCTTTGTTTTGACAATACTGGCCGGTTATCTGATAGGCAGCATTCCGACTGCAAAAATCATCGGCCGATTACATGGTGTCGACATCACAAAAGAAGGCAGCAAAAACGCAGGCGGAACCAATGTTGGGCGCGTTATTGGAAAAAAAGCAGGATTTCTGACGATGTTCCTTGATGGAGTCAAGTGTTTCATCCCCTGTCTTATCATCGCTTTGATCCTCACTTTCGCACCGCTTGATCTACTCTCATTCCCCTATAGAAACGAAATCATCATCGCCTGTTGTTCGCTTTCTGTCGCTCTTGGTCATTCCTATCCGCTTTACTCTCACTTCAAAGGCGGCAAATGCGTCGCATGCTTTGCAGGATACGTTCTCTTTGTCTCACCGATCCTTTTCGTCCTTGGTGCAAGCACTTTCACACTTGTCTTCTTCTGGAAGAAAAGAGTCTCCTTGGCAAGTCTATTGACCGCCCCGACTGTTCTTGTCTTCTCCCTTGTTCCTGCGATACTTGACCTTACAGTTCTAAAGGATCCGACAAGCTATAACGGAGGCATGTTCTTCGCCAGCAACTTCATGCTTCACCTCAGTTACGTTACAACAATTACCTTTCTTCTTCTCGCTGCTTTTATTGCAATAAGACATAGAAGCAACATCAAAAGACTGGCTGAGAACAAAGAGCCTGAAACGCACTTCAAGAAAGACTGAAAACAACATAACAGCATCAAAAAAAGCAGCTCGCGCTGCTTTTTTCTTAACGTTTTTTGTTTCCGTTCTTCTGTGCCTGCATGACGTTTCTCATGGCGGCATTGACCTGAGCTTCAGACGGGGTTCTACCCATGCTGGAATATAAGGCTCTGATCATTTCTTTGTTGATAGGCGGATTCTTGTCGATCTCTTTCTTGACGATCTTTCTGCAGATGAAGAGACCTAAGACAGCGCCTAAAATGAATGTGAGAATCGGAACGACGATTTGTGCCCAAAGTGGCATAGTATCCATCTCCTTTCAGTATCAAAAAATGCCGGAAGCTGATCCGGCATAATGATTTCAAAAATTAAGCTCTGGAATCGTAGGCACCATCAGCTGTGGTAACGATGATCTTGGTGTTGTTCTTGACGAACATAGGAACACGCAATTTATATCCGGTTTCCAAAACAGCTTCCTTGGTGGCCTTGTTGACGGTATCACCGGCAACTGCATTGTCATCAGTGTCAGTGATGAGAAGTGTAACTTTGGCGGGTAATTCGACACCAAGAAGTTCCTTCTCATAGAATGTAACAGTGATAGGGTTCTCATAGGAGATGAAATTCATTTCCCATGTGAGCTTTTCTCTAGGAATGGAAACTTCCTCGAAAGTCTCAGCATCCTGGAAGTGAACCAAAGAGCCATCATCATATTCGAGATTCATGACTCTCTTGTCGAGATAAATCTGTTCGACTTTGATATCACCATTATAGGATTTTTCCATAATGGAGCCGGTTCTGAGGTTCTTGGCCTTGATCTTGACGATCATGCCTCTCATAGCGGTCTTGTTGTGGTCAATGGATAAAGAAGTGAAGATATCATTTCCATCCTTGAAAGATTTTCCCGGTCCACAATCACCGATCATAATCATGTCTGCCATTTTACAATCCTCCTGTTAGCGACGAAACTACTGCGAATTTATTTCTTTTCTTCGTGAAGGGTCTTCTTGTTGCACCAAGGGCAATATTTCTGAGTGGTGAAACGATCCGGATGAGCCTTCTTGTTCTTAGTCGTGATGTAGTTCTCGTGTTTGCATTCTTTGCAACGGAGAATGATATTTGCACGCTTTTCTGCCATTTTGTAAGTCCTCCTAAAAAGTAAGCCTTACTATTATATAGACCTCATGTCAAGTTTTCAAGAACAACTAAGTTAATTTTTGCCCTATTTTGCTCTGAATTGTATGTTTTTCCTACCGATTGAAACAATATACAGTCGTTTTCTCTTTCAATTTCAAGAAGCTAGGCTAAAATATAGGCATGAACAAATATCAATTCACAATCGGTGACGTTTCAATCGGAGGAAACAATCCTATTTCCATCCAGTCCATGTCAGATATCAAGACTGAAAAGATAACTGAAAACATCGCTTTGACAAACGATCTTGAAAAAAGAGGTCTAGAGCTGATGCGCTTCTCTGTTTTGGATGAAAAAGATGCTCTTGCACTCAAAGAGATCAAAAAGAACGTTAATGTCCCTATCATCAGCGACATTCATTTTTCGCCTAAACTCGCTTTCCTTTCTTTAGAAAGCGGAGTCGACAAAATCAGAATCAACCCTGGCAATTTCCCGTCTCTTTCTCTTTTAAGAGAACTGATCAGAGAATGCAAGAGAAGGAATGTCGCAATCCGCATCGGTGTCAACGCCGGTTCTCTTAACGCCTTCAAAGGAAAGACAAAGAGCAGAGCAGATGATATGCTTCTTGCCCTCGATGACACATTGAAAGTCTTCCAGGAAGAAGACTTCACGCATCTTGTCCTCTCTTTGAAGTCCAGCAATCCTGATTTGACAGAAGAGCTTTATCTGAAGGCATATGAAAAATACCCTTATCCTCTCCATGTCGGACTGACAGAGAGCGGATTGTCGCTCAACGGTTCTATCCGTTCCACCTATGCACTTACCAACATCCTGAAGAAAGGAATCGGTGATACCCTTCGCATCTCCTTGGCCAATGAAAGAAAATATGAAATCAGAGCCTGCAAGGAACTTCTGAAACTGACAGGAAGAAGAGAAAACGTACCGACGCTGATCGTCTGTCCATCGTGCGGAAGAACACTGATCGACTTAAAAGAAGTCGCTAATGAAGTGCAGGACAGGCTTGACTTCATCAACAAAGACATCAAAGTCGCAGTCATGGGCTGCCCTGTTAACGGTATCGGCGAAGCAAAAGACGCATACTGCGGAATCGCAGGAAGCGGAAAGAAGGATGTCTATCTTTATTTCGAACACGGAAAAGAAGTCGGCCTCTTTGAAAAAGAAGAAGCGATCAACCATCTTTTCAAGACAGTAGAAGAAGCCTAAAACTCATTTTTTTACAGAATACAAAACGGCCGCAGAATGTTCTGCAGCCGTTTTCAGCCTGACGATTATTTCTTCTTGTTGGAGGTCGGTCTATCCATATGGAAATCTTTGGCGTTGCCTCCGCTTTTAGCGATATTTGTCAAAACAATCTTTCTTCTATGTTTGAACTTGACAAGGTCGACAGCCTTTCTGACTTTTTTCTTGTAGCCAGGTTTGACCTTATGGGATTTGTTTTCGTTGACAGCGTGACGGATCTTCTTCTGAAGCACTTCAGAATCCGCTCTGTCCTTCTTTCCTAAGTTCTTGAACTCGTATGCGCCTTTGTTCTTCTTCAGACTGTCCTTGTTCAAGGTGAAGGAGTCAAAGGAGACGTTTCTTCTGACTAAGTCTTTGACCTTTTTGACGGAATCTTCATCGTCCATGGTATAGAAGACATAAGAGTCACCGGGTGCGGAGAATCTACCGGCTCTTCCGGCACGGTGGAAGTAATAATCAGAGTCTTTCGGAAGATCGAGGGATAAGATCACTTCGACATCAGGGATATCGAGTCCTCTTGAAACATAATCCGAGGCAAGAAGCAGATTCTCTTCGTCTTTTCTGAAGGTATCGAGAGCCTTTTTGATCTCTCTTTTATCAAGTCCGCCGTGGACGATAAGATGATGGCGGTGAAGTTTCTTCAGCTCTTCGCTGACATTATAAAGCTCATCTTTCGTCGAAACGAAAGCGATGACTTTGAAAGGATTGGTCTCTTTCAAGAAGAGATCAAGAGCCTGTGCTTTGCTGTTTGTTCTGATATCGATGAGATGATGCTTGACGCTTTTGGAAGTGATCGCATCTCTTACATCGACGACAGCATTGATGCTGAAGGCCTTCTTCACTCTCTTGATATCCTGTTCGTTCAAAGAAGCGGAGAAGAAGGAAATCATA
>CAKUXT010000168.1 GCA_934700375.1 uncultured Bacilli bacterium
GCAACAGGAGCATTGTGCCTGTCCCAATGTTGTGCTATAGTTCTATTTAAAGTCCAATGTCAGGGGTGCGGTACAGATGTGCAGTGTTTTTTGTTATCTTTGATCAATAAGAAACACGATATGCGCATTATTGGCAAACCACAAATTGTGTTGTTTTTTTACCACAAATTGTGTTGTTTTTTTACCTCAAATTGTGTTGTTTTTTACCGCAAAAAAGGTCGTTTCCTTCTTGAACATCTAACCTATATTGTCAAAATATCATGGATACAAACAGGTTTCCCTTTACCCTCTATTGCAATTGCAACATTAGGATTCCATTCTGATTACTTGAAGACGGAAGATATGCACTCATTGAATTCAAACTTGGCGAACATGAAGTCGACTTAGGTGCCAAACGCCCATGCAAATTAGAGAGCCTTGTCAGTGAGTACAATCAAAAAGAAAAACAATGTCCTCTTCGCTTGCCCGATCTTAAAATCATCATCACTGCAACCGAATACGGATAAAGAAGAAATGATGGTGTATATGTCATTCCAATCGGCTATCTAAAGGACTGAATATAAAATTAGCGTTCCAAAAGTCACAAAAATGTGAATATCGGAACGCTATTTTTTTAATCAAAGGTTAGTTAAGTTATTTCTTGAAATAGAAATAAATCATCTTTCCTAAGCAGAAAAGATGAAGGACAGAAGAAACACACAAAATGATCAAGTCAATGACCATTACCCAATCAAAAGCTGTGCCCTTAGATATAAAGGAAAGATAAAAGAAGATTTCAAAAACTTCATAAAGTTGCTTTCATAATTCTTCTTTTAAAAATATTCAGAAAATCAATAATTTAAACAATCTTTATTATCTTAAGACAAATATAATTCGACTTTCCCTAACAAAAAATCTATGAGATTGAGATGAGTAATACCGTTTCTGCTCGTATCAATTCTATCTAAAGAAATAACATATTTTGGTGATGCATCTTTGACTCTTTTAAAAGCACCATATTCCCTATCAATAATTTCTTGTGTAGAAAGATAATATGCAACCTGAATAAAGCACTTCTTCTTTCCTTTTATCGCAACAAAATCAATTTCTCCATCTCTGAGAGAGCCTGTCCTCACTTCATATCCATCCGCTTTCAATTGCTGAAAGACAACATTCTCCAAACCAAAACTATCATCAGTATTGATTGTATTAGAGAATGAATTACGAAGGCCTTGATCTACAGCATAAACCTTCTTTGTTCCATTCAGTGTTTTCTTTCCAGAGATAATATATGGTTTGCATTCTGTCACTAGAAAGCACTCTTCCAGAAGCTTTTCATAATTGGAAATCGTTCTGGCAGAAGAAGATAACTCTAGCGGAATCCCTTCCTTTTTCAGATACCTCTCTACGCTCGTCGATGAGAATTCTCTTCCTGATGTCATCATGACATAAGAGGCTACGTTTTCAAACGCTTCTTTTGAAATACGTTTATGATTCTGATACACATCTTTTAAGATGATGGAATGATATAGCGACTGAAAATATTCGACAAGTCCGCTTTCATCGATTTCCTCATATCTTTGAGGCATGCCGCCCCAATGTAGAAAATCGAAGAAGTCATCTTCATCGATTTCAATACCATTGGCCTTTTTAAACGCGACTGCTTCTTGATAAGTAAAAGGATAAACCGGAAACTCTTTTGCTCTGCCTGTCAATCGATCCTGCAATGTTCCATGGAGCATTTTAGAATTGCTTCCTGTAACAAACAAAGAACAATTATAGCTGACTCTGACAGATGCTATAGCTTCTTCGAAATCTTTAATATGCTGCACCTCATCGATGAAGATATAGTACTTTCCAGAATCTTTTGTCAGAGAATCCAGTCTTTCTTCCAGATCTTTCCTGGTTTTGATTCCTTCTCCGCTCTTTCCTTCCAAATTCAAAACAATAATATGATTATCATCAACACCTTTATCTTTGATTTCATCAATAATCTGTTTCATCAGAACGGATTTACCGCAACGCCTGATACCAGTTATGACTTTGATATACTCTGAATCATAAAAGGGTCTTATTCGTTTCAGATATTTTTCTCTTTTGATTTCTATCATATTTTGTTTCTCCTACCATCATTGTAACAAATTAGCGTTCCAAAAGTCACAAAAATGTGAAAATCGGAACGCTAATTTGATGCTTATTATTAGAAGAAACAAATTCAACCTCTAAGCCATCTGTTTTGTTCGCTATTGTATTTAACAGTAACAGAACCTATTCCTAATCTAGAAAAATCAGCTGTTCCAGCAGAAGCGTTGTATTCAGCACACAAATTAGATGCATATACATACTGTTTCCCATTTGAACTGATTATATGTGTTTTTTCATCATAACTGCATTCATCAATAGTTGCAGAACTCGCATCCGAAATTGAGAAAGAAACATTTTCCACATTATTGTTAACTATATATTGTTTAGATGAGGCAGCGTCAGTAAATACACCAGTTTTGTTATCAAACACCCCTGCCATATTGTTAGTATCATCCACAACATAGGCAATTCCATTAGAAATCAGCGGCCTAGAATACCCAGCTGTATGTTGCGCTTTATTTGTTCCGAGATTGAGAAAATCAAGACCATATGTAGTAATCTTAACCCCATTTTGTTTTAACATGGCAAAGCAATTATCATATTCGTTTTCGTTATAAAGATTTATTGTTCCGTTAGAGTCTATTGTGCCCACATTCTTTTCGTTAAAATCCAAAGTTCCTGCTATTTGATAGTTTTTAGGATTCCCTTTTCTAAATAACAATTTTCCATAAACCTTCATTTTAGGCATACTATAATATTTCCAATAAGTGGCAACGTTATAAAAGTTATCTTTCTGGACTATAGCGGTGGAGATAGCATTATCAATCAATTTATTTGTTCGATTGTCCCAATAATATAGCGGAATATCAAGTAAAGAAAGATTACCAACATAATCGCCAGAATAATCAAAAATCAATTTGCTATTTTGATCAAAAATTAAACTAGAGCCACAAGAAAACTGCATTCGTTGTTTGATTGTTAAGCTTGATGAAAACATGTAAATTTCAAAGAAACTTGAAATAGGAAAAACCAAGTCTTTCGTATTAACGGTATACTTTTTTCCAAAAGTAACACTTATATCAATATATCCGAGATAAATATCAGTAGAATACGCATTCACTTTCATTTTTTTGATTAAAACAAAATTTGTTTAATTTCGCCAACCCTGTCTGTTCCGATGAATTCAACACTTTATTTCCAGAATAATCATAGGTATCCATTATCACTTTAGAAACATCATTGATTCCGTTTGAGCACGAAAACAAATACTTATTCGAAGTTGATGAACCCGGTCCGAAAATATTTAAATCTATTGTAATTGTTTTATAAAAATCAAATAATGCCCCCAATGTAATATGGGCTCCAGCAATTAATTCTCCCCACCCATTTGTCAAAGAATAATTAAAGATGATTTTACATTTTAAATAGGGAAGAGCGAATAAATTAAAAGGAAATACCTTAGCACCAATAATGGAAGTAGTGTATCCTCCACTTCTATAATCAGCAACAGTTGCCAAAGTGTAAATTCTTCCACCATTGACTTCGATTTGTCCAGTCCCTACAGAATCTTTTATAAATCCATAGGATGTTAATTTACCACCTTTATTAACAATTAATTTATGACCATTCAAATCAAAACAGACATATCTGTTATTAATGTTTCCTTGCAATTCACCGCTGTCATCTTTAATTCCATATTCTCCACCGATAATTAATTCTCCATTAATAATTAAATCATTCAAAAGAGATATTGTATATTGTCTATCGTGCGCGGAGTCCTCTGGGTCAAAAGAAATTTTCTCTTTTCTTTGATATTCTAAATTTTCTGAGCCATCATTAAGGCAGAATTTGATCTTAGCCCCTGTTTTAACAGTAGTCATCAAAGAACCTGTTCCTAAATAAACTTTATTATCAGTTTGATTATAAGAAGCATCTTTAGATACATCCAAAGTCCAATCATTGTTTCCCTTCCAAAATTCTTTAGTTCCACCAGTTGAGTTAATGGTTGTCGTAACATTTCCAACTTTCCCCTCAACTAAAGGATCATTACTATAAAAAACAGCATAATAATGTAGTGCACCCCTCTCACTGGACCAAGGAGCAATAGCAATGATGGATGGATTCCAGGGAATCCATCCATCGGCG
>CAKUXT010000169.1 GCA_934700375.1 uncultured Bacilli bacterium
GACTGTCATCATTCCTTTGTCAGCTCCATCCATACGATATATTACCGCGGAAGGCTTGGGCAGCATGAGGTAAGGTCTCTGCCGGACTCCCTTGTGGTCGATACGACCGTGTTCGGAGCCGCAAAGCAGACATGCGTCAGCAAGAACACCTGATGTGTACCCAATATCAGGGTGCAGTACACTATTGACAAGTTATCCACACGTGAAAAATTCTAGTTTCAAAGAAGTATCCAGGTGAACAATTCCAAACGTAAAAAATAGAAGCATTCCAGTATCCTAACATTAAAGAAGAAGAAATTTTGTCGCTTTGGGTAAACTTTGGGTACTTTGGGTAAACTTTGGGTAAACTTTGAGTACTTTGGGTAAAATTGATTGAGCTCATGCCAAAAGTAATTTAGAATAACTATAGAGGTGACATATTATGTTTGAAAAATTAATAGCCGAATGTTCGGACTACGATTTTAAAGAGGATATTGAGCTAGCAAAGCCCAAATCATGGTTGAAAACTGTTTGTGCATATGCAAACGGGATAGGTGGAAAGATATTCTTTGGAATATCTAACGGCAAAAAACTTACGGGAGTCAAAGTAATATGCGCCCTTTGTTAGTAAGTGCAAAAAACTAAGAGCATTCCAGTAAAGCCTCTGCCATGAGAAAATCATGGCGGATGTTCTATACCCCCTATATTGGACCTGCTGTAACAATACGATATCAAAGAGTAGCGGAAGTGGGAAACGCCTGAATGGGTGATTTCCACTGTAGATACTCTTTGATGCGCTCTTGGTTGTACCAGAGTATCGTGGTAGCATGAATCCAAATGATACCTTTAATCTTTCTGATGTATATCAGATAAATACTGATTTAAAAATAAGAAACAGTGAATAACTGACACGGAGGACAAAAAATATGAAGACATTATACAAATACATTCCATTGGATTCGAATGATGATTATGCTTTCAGGAATTTAGAAAGCGGAACGCTGACTGCGACAAGAGTTTCAAAGCTATGGAAGGATCATCCTGAAGAGATGACATTCCAGCTTGTTCCGGAAAAATTCAATGGGAAAATCAGCTTTGAAACATGTAAAGGAATAATATACAAACTTATAAGAATATTGGGTGATCAGATCTATATCACTTGCTTTACAACGAATAAAGACTTCAAAAACGGAGAAAAGTTAAACGCCTATGGAAAAGACCTGATTCTTGCCAGATACCATGACTCAATCAGTATCAATTCAAAGATAGTCAACATGATAGACGAAGATAAACTCATTGGTGCTACCAAACAAGTCAGTTATTTTTCAAAGCCTCTCGACATGACAGACTGCTCTTCAAAAGTTGTCACTGCTCTTCTTGAATATATAAAAGCAGAAATATCAGAAGAGGGAGCAGGAAAGCAAGCTTTGACGAACTTAGACTTGAAAGAATTCTTCAGACAAGTTTTATGGAAGCCTTCTTCATATTCATGGGAGAATGAATGGCGTTTGATTTGTAAATTAGTTACTTCTCAAGGAGATCGCGTAATACCAAACACCGAACTTTATCCTGTTGTTACAACTGACTTCTATCCTTCTGCAATATACTACTCACCTAAATTCTTATCCGAGGATAGTCATAATTTTCAGCGTATCAAGAAATTCACATCAGAGAAAAAGATTCCGCTTATAAAGATATGATTCTATCAAAGACTTTTTAGTAGACAAGCCTGACTATCTGGGGTTTCAAAAGAGAAAGGAGTTCGCTTCACAGCAAGAGTATCGATATCTCTTCTCTTTAAAACATCTAAGAGACACAGTCGACAATCTCGATTTCATCTCAGATAGGTTTATTTTCAAAACCAAGGTTATGCCTACTTGTTTTACGTTCAAGATAACCGGCCTATAATAATCGCCATGAAAACAAAAAGCCATGTCAGCCGAGCCACCGATTGAAACAGATGGTATAATAAATAGATAGATAGATAGATAGGAGCCCAATTCATGCCTGAAAATAAACAAAAATCTAATCTTACACACCCAGAAGAATCAAATGACATCATTAGTGATAACGTATTTTTTCAGTTTATCAAGCAAGACGAAACAAATACAATGAATGAGAAACTGAATTATAAGCGTCTTAAGAAGCCTACGGATTTCAAAGATTACTCTGAGTATTGCCTTTATTTAAGAACACAAATTAAAAAGAAGATCAAGTCAGAAGAATTTTTTGATGGTGGACTATTGCTTGCTTCACATATTCTGACTAATGAACGGATCAGTAAAATATTCAAAAGCTATATAAGAGCATATGTCCGTATCATAGCAATGAAAATGAGAACTGATATTCGTTCTATCGAATTCAATGAAATCTTTGATAATCTGCATCTGTCATCGATTCTGACTATAAAGAACAAAGACCATATTGACCGAACGTTCTGTTGTGATATATACAACGATGCAATGTATGAAATCGAACGATCAATCAATCGACCGGATTTAAAATTATCAGATGAAGTAATTCAGAAGCAAATGAAAGATGACTTTGACGTTAGACTTTTAAAGGCTGGCCTAAATCCTGAAATCAATAGAATTATTGATGAAGCAAGAAATTATGCTGATTTATATGAATTGATTTTAGATTTGATTTTTACTACCGACAAGAGTCTAGAAATTTAAAACCAAATTAAGACTTAGCAATTTATCATCTGCCAATCACGATTGAATAATATTCTTTAGAATCATTCAACAAACAATATCATCTAACAAGCAATCAGAAAGGAGACAAAGGAATATCAGCATAAAAATAACAGAAACTTTTGTGTTGTCCAATATTATTCATGCCTGCTCTTTTTCAAAGCGAAGGCAGTTTTTCTTGTTCACTATTACATTCCATCGATAAGAAAGACTGGAAATCCAATATTGCTTTTTGATCTTCTCTTTCAGTTCATCGATAGTCACATAATAGTTATATCCATTATTGACATATCGATAGAATCCATTCGGATATGTCTGATAATGATCACGAATGAATTGTTCCGCTTCTATATCAGTAAGTTCTTTTATGGAAGCCTGAGTCAATTCGACTTTCAGTCGAATTCCATCTTCTTTCCAGAAAGTACCAAAAAGAAGTCCGTTAGAATAAGATTTCACTTCATTCTTCAATTCATCTTTAATCGGAATCAGTTCATATGGACTAGTTGTAAACTCTGGTTCAAACTTTTTGATTTCGTTTAAAGTGTCTTCATCATAAGAAAACGTATTATCAACCTTTACTGCTGGTACTATTTCTTTTATCTTCTTATTGATTTCAACAATGATATCATCGGAAATCTGATCAAAAAGCAAATCAAAAAAAGTCGAATAATATTGTTTAGGACAAAAGCCAGTTATAGATATACTAGGTTTCTTTCTCAAGTCCATTTGTTCATCCTGAACCATAATGGATGCCATCTTGTTCTTAAATCCGATTTTCAGATAACTAAGAGCAACAATAACATTAGATGATTTTTCTTGCTCTTGAGCAATTTCTTTGTCTTTCTCTTTTGATATTTTATCAGTGAAAGCAACAAGATTGTTGATAAGACCTACATTGCCCGGTCTTTGTTTGATTTCAAAATTCACTTTGTAAATTGAGAAGATAAAATAAGCAGGAATACTATCCGCTAATTTATTATCATTGAGCCAGGTCTCTTTTAAAACATCATAGATGTTTTCCTGTAAATTAGAATCATACTTTTCTAAACTTGTAAGGACATCGTCTTTACTCCAATGATAGAAAGAATGACGAAAGACGATTTCCAACCAATAGTTGATGATAACGTCAAAAGAGAACTCACCTATAGACGTATATCCACGGATTCCAAAATCACGAATGAATATTTGAGATGGTACTAGATCAAAAAGGAAATACAGTTTTTCAAGCAGTTCAAACTCATCTAATCCCCTATTATCTAAATAGGCAGTGACTCCACTTCGAATGCTGTAAGTTTTCTTATCATCATCCCAATCCAATAAGTCATAAATATCTTTTTTTGTTCCTCTATTAGCTCTTGAATAAAAAACAATCATCATGGCTAAGAAGAAGCCTATATAATGTCCTTCTTTTCTATACAGAAGAGTATGGAGATGATTGTTCATCAACAGATATTTTACAAACCAGGTTTTTCCTTCTTTGCATGTCAATGCACAGACATAGATAATC
>CAKUXT010000170.1 GCA_934700375.1 uncultured Bacilli bacterium
AGCATCGCCGTCTTTGACAAATTCATTTCCTACGACAACAGGGAAACGGAAATAGATGGTTGTTGCAGTCACATCATGATATTCGATCTCGGCTTCTGCCAATGCGGATTCGCTCGACCAGGACCAGTTGACCGGTTTGAGGCCTTTATAGATAAGTCCGTCCATTGCCATCTTGGCAAAGACCTTGACCTGATTGACTTCATAATCGCGGTTCAAAGTGAGATAGGGATGATGATAATCACCTAAAACACCTAAGCGAAGCATCTGTCCTCTCTGTCTATCGACCTGAGTGAGTGCATATTCGCGGCATTTCTTTCTGAATTCGGCAGGAGGTGTTGTTCTTCTGTCGACACCGGACTTGGTGACACAGTTTTCGATCGGAAGGCCGTGTGTATCCCATCCTGGAGTATACGGCACATAGTATCCTTCCAGATTCTTGGAACGGATGATGATATCCTTGACGATCTTGTTCAAGGCATGACCAGCATGGATTTCTCCGTTTGCATAAGGCGGGCCATCGTGAAGATAGAAAGGTTTCTTCGCATCATGACTATCCAATAACAGCTGATAAAGGTTCATCTCATCCCATTCTTTGGCCATATTGCCTTCCCAAGAAGGTAAATTGGCGCGCATCGGGAACGTTCCTTTAGGCATCGTAAGTGTTTTTTTGAGTTCCATAAAAGCCTCCAATGATTGTAGTTAGAATATAAAACCTACTTATTATATTAAAAATATAATAAATACTCAATTTTTTAGGAAAAAGAAAAGCGGCAAAAGCCGCTTTGTCATTTCTAGAACTGATCTTCTCTTGCAACGGCATCGTTATCGATGTCCGGATCAAGAGAATTGAAGATCTCACCGAATGTCGGAATCTCTTCGCCGTCTTCGTCAAGCTTTCTGACAGCCTGAACGGTCTTGGCCTGTTTGATTTCTTCTTTCTTCTGGATGAGGAAAGGCGTATCGAAGGCAAAATGAAGAACATCTTCATAGATGACTCCATTAAGTCTGACAGTCTTCAGCATCGTATGATTCATTCCGCCATAGAGATAGAAACCATAGTCGCCTTTTAAGCGGGAGACGACTTTCTTGGCAGAATGTTCAGAGCACATCGGATCGACATCACCGCGGAGAACCAAGGTTTCCTGTGTGATATGTCTCATATATTTACGATTGACAAGAATGGAAACGAAGATGGAGACAAGAAGACCGAACATGCCTTTGACAGTCTGTCTTCCCATCGAAGAACTGATTCGATTTCCGTATTTCTTCTGAAGATCTTTGAATTTCTTGGCATATTTGAGATAGCCAGGAATCATGTTGTTTAAAATCGTATCGTAGATTGGAGCGACAAGAATGACCTTATCGACATGTTCTCTGTATTTACAGGCCATCTTGCTGACCAAGGCACCGGAGAAAGAATATCCCATCAGGATGATGCGATAGCCTTTGGCAATATATCCTTCAATCGCCTCTTTGAGTCTCTTTTCATAAAGGCGATGATGATGTGTCTTTGTATCATGCGCTTCAAAGAGAAGGACAGGATCGACTTCACAGTTCGGGAAGTCTTTCTGGAAGGTCTGACGATAATAATCAAACATTCCCGTCGCGTCATGGCTATCCGTCGTCTGGAATCCGTTGGTGCAGATCAAGACTGTTTTGTTTTCAGGCTTACTGATTGAAAGAGAGCTTTTGATTGTTTTAACAACTTTTACTTCTTTTTTAGAATTGTTCATTGTACCCTCCTTTATTTGAATCGATACATGAAGATGCCGGCTGCAACGGCTACATTGAGAGAATCGATTCCGTTCATCTCAATTCTAAGCTTCTCGCCCAAAGCGAGATTCTGCTTGGAAATCCCCTGGCCTTCGTTTCCGAAGACAAGGACGAAAGGCTTTTTCAGATGGTCGACTTTTCTCTCATCGATGCCATCAAGAGTAGTGAGGTAGATGTTATATCCTTTCTCCTTCAAAGTGCTAAGATCTTCTCTTAACACGGGGAGATGGAATAGGGCGCCTTTCGTGCTCTGGATTACCTTACTATTATACAACGAAACAGAATCCTTTGATAAGACCAAAGAGGAATAGGAGAACGATAAAGCGGTTCTAATCATCGTACCGGCATTGCCAGGATCCTGAATTTTGTCAAGATAGATGACTTTGTCTCCTAATGAATCAAGAGAATAAGTCTTCTTTCTGCAGACTCCCATCATCTCAGGAAGAGACTGATAGGAGGAGAGTTCACGATATAAGCCTTGCTTCAGTCCATAAATCGGAACATCCATCTTCGGGCAGGATGTGCCATCGACGACTACCAATGCCTGAAGAAGATTCTCTTTCATCGCTTCTTCGACCAAGTCTTTTCCTTCCACTAAAAACAGAGCATCTTTCTTATCTCCCTTTTTCAAAGAGAGAAGCTCTTTATAAGTTTTGTTGTCTTTGCTTTCAATGACGCGGAATGACATAGTCCATATCTCCTTCAAAATGGCCTAGATTGACCTCTTTTTCCAAGTGATCGTAATCCGGGCAATAATATTTTACGATAGAATAAAATTTTTCGTTATGTTTTATTTCAAAAACATGTGCGATTTCATGATAGATAATGCTATCAGATATATAAGGCTTATAAGCAAAGAGCCTATAATCAAATTTCATCTGGTGCTTCGTGGGAAAACAACATCCAGCATAGGAGAGAAAAAGTCCGGTCCTGAATTTCCAAGAAGACAAATCAACATTCATCTTTTTTCCTAGTTCGACTGCTCTTACAGATAAATAATCCAAGAAGAGTTTCTTGTATCTGGTTAGCGGATCTTTTGTATTGGATGGAATATAGAAATAATTCTCATCATCCTTCTTTGTGATATCGTTAGTGAAATATTTCTTTTTCCCTAACATATAGATATATACGTTCTCTTTATAGAAGGGCCTTGCAAAAATATGATCAGAATGCGTTCTTACGACTCTAAAAGCAAACTTTTCTATCAATTCTTTAGAACAGAACCTGGGCGTATAGATTTCTAGTTCACCATAAGAAAACCTAGCAATCATTCTGCTTCCGTTTTTCTTGACGTAGACATTGACAGGAAGAATGGTTCCATCATCTAATTCAAGTTCGATAGTTCTTAATAATATTCGTTTATCCATGGAACATATTTTACTATCTTTTAAGAGATATATTAAGTACAACGCTTGATGTAATATATAAAACTCCGATAACTTCGGGCAAAAATAATTCAAAAAAGTCTTGCAAAGGGAGAACAAAGTCGCTATAATTTGTAAGCTAGTCATGCGGACGTGGCGGAATTGGTAGACGCGCACGTTTGAGGGGCGTGTGGTTCACCCATGTGAGTTCGATTCTCACCGTCCGCACCATTACCGAAACTTGAGTCTGATGCGATCGCATCAGACTTTTTTCATACCTGTTTTGTTTTTTCATTTTGTCTTGCAGTTTAACAAAAGTCCTTGATTTACAAATGTTTTCTTCCTTTTTGTTCTATAAGCACAATTATCATAGTCTTTTTAGGCTATTAAACCATTTCATTTTTTGGCCGAAAATACAATAATGGAATTGTATATCGGAGGGAAATATACAATGAAAGATTTACTGTTGATGAGAGCTCCTTTGAAATACATTCAAGGAAAAGACGCTCTTAAGAAGTTCTATGAGAATTCCAAGGAATTCGGAAAGAAGTATTTGTTTGTCTGCTCACACAGCGGATATAACGCAGTCCATGAATCAGTCGAAGAATCCTTTAAGGGCAGCGATGCCGTAAGACATTATGAAATCTTCGGCGGCATCTCTTCTGTCGGCGAAATCAAGAAGATGGAAGAAATCGTCAAAAAGGAAGGCATTGATATTGTTGTCGGTGTCGGTGGCGGAAGCGCAATCGACACTGCAAAAGCAACTGCCTATTATATGAATAAGAGAATCGCAATCATCCCGACAGTCTGCGCAACCGATGCACCCTGCACTGGATTGAGTGTCATCTATAACGATGATCATTCCTTCAACTCTTATCTCTTCTATCCTAACAACCCGGATTTGGTCATGGTCGATTCTGGTGTCATTGCAAAGTCTCCTGCTAAGTTCCTCGTTGCCGGTATGGGCGATGCTTTAGGAACATTCTTCGAAGCAAGAGCATGCTATAAGACAACTTCCAAGTC
>CAKUXT010000171.1 GCA_934700375.1 uncultured Bacilli bacterium
ACGATACGGATTGATGACAATGATGAAGTCATTTGCATTACAAAGATTTACACAGAATTATTGACAAGTCTCTTCTTCATTGAATTTTTCAAATGTCATTGAAAATTTCGGAATGATTTCGTAGTGTGTTGGGCTTTTCCCACATTGAACGATTCTTAGTGAATCAGGTATTGAGTCAACCTGTGATATTTTACTGAATCTAGATAGTTGACTCTTATCTGTGTTTAAGGATACTCCACGGGTAGTCTGCACTAATCCTTCCTTCGTTCGCTTTACATCTATTTCGCGGGCCTTAAAGCTGTCTCCTCCTCTATAATAGCAATCATTGTGAACAATCACCCCAGCCTTTCCGACCGCATAGGTATGACAGCCCATTACGCTGAGATTGTAGACTTTGATTTTAGAAGCCAGTTTCTTCTTGAAGATTTCAGTGATCTGCTGGTCTTTGCTCAAGGTTCTTAGGAAATCTTCTGTTGTCAGGTCTCCTGCCTTCTTCCAGCCTTGTTTGGTTTGGAATTGATGGCTAGGCGATGAGATAGTGTTCTTATCCCCCAATCTTAGTTTTGTAAATCTTAAGTAGAGAATGTAGGCTAATAGCGGTTGAAAATGTAGGTTTATGACATATCATCCTTTTCCTCTTCTTATCCTTAAAAGGAGGAAGAACACTTAGGTGTTCGTGCGTTTTTTCTTATTCGTGGAAAAATACTGCGACCATGAGACAAAGGACAGCCGCAAAACATCTTCCGTGGTCGCCTTCGCTTCCCGAATCCATCAGGTTCATGAAGAAGGAAATCGAGAAGGCAAAGGCAGAGCAAAAAATCGCCGAAAAGAAATAGCCGGTTCCGCTTTCGCGAAATCCGGCTTTTATTCTTGGCTTTTAGGACTCGATTGACGCTTACAAATAATAAATCAGACAACCATTGTTTCAATCAATTTTTTGAATTCATCTAGTTGTGCATGTGTGATTTCAACTTCAAATTTAATCGATGCATCGACATAATTACCAATTTCACCTTCTAAAAGATGTTTGTTCGGGTTTCCAAAAACATCAGAAATTCTTAAATAATACTCTGCTGAGTCTTCGCTATCTATTTGTACATATCCTCTTTTTCTTTTTTGGTAATCATCAATATCCTTTAATACATAGTCTTTTTCTATATTCGCAAAGCAAATGTCACCTTTTCCGCGAAAATCATTAATATTGTATACTAGCCGTAATTCACAGGGCTCTTCAGTGTCAATGCTGACTTCTAAATAATTATCAATCCCATAAGTTAATTGAAGCTTTTTAACCATTTTATCGAATTTCTTTATTTCACCTTAAAATCGTCTACTAATTTTAGCACATCATTCATAACATAATTCCGATTTTTCGATTTATACGATATGTGTTATATTTTCTCTTTTTTGGATCTGGCCATCAGCCTCTTAAACTGTGTCTTCGAAAACGCCGTCATCGAGCTGACGAGCCCGAACGTGCTTTCAAGTGCCCTTACCGCCTTTCCTTCCATCGCACCCACGAAGAAGCTTTCCGCTTTCGATTCGTTTTTTAGATGTTATCAGCAGAGATAATATCTATCTTTGCTTGCTGAATACTCATCCATCGTTTCGAAATAGTCGACACCGAAAGTAGGAATGGACTTTGTTTCAGGAAGCCAGATGAAGAAAGAATCTGTCTTCTTTCCGTCTTGATAATCGATCTGATATTTTACTGCTGCTGTTGTTTTAGCTGCTAATTGATATATGCCGAATTTTCTTGTAGTACCATCAACATCGATAGTGATAGAACCGCCTCCGTTACCTATAACGTAGTTCAGATCAGATCTGAAATCTGCACTTTGATATTGTAGAATTTCATCTTTATTTTCTTCAAATGCGTTTGTATCAAACCCCTTGGATTTCAATGCGGATTTGAATTTATCCATCATAGAAACTCTGATATCAAGAAGGTTAAATTCGATTTTTGTTGGTATGGTTACTTTGTTAATGTTGTTGACATAGGAAAGAACGATTGCCTCACTTGGATTTCGCTCAATTTCTTTGACATCCATTTTGATGGTAAGAGGCTTCTTTTCAGATTCTACAATCGGATCAGTAACCGGGGGTTCTGATTCTGCTGCATTTTGACAACTGCACAAGGTCAATAGAAGAAATAGACTGAAAAACTTTTTGTTCATGGAACACTCCTTTCTTTTTTTTCTTGTTGATGAGGTGTAGGCAATCATAGATGGCCTAGAGGTACTTATATATTACCATGGTCAGAGAAAAAAACAAGACATTTTCGCATACATATGATATTTAAAAGTTATACGTGCATAACTTCGCATACTGAGCCATATTGATGAACTTCGTTCTAGATTTTGTATTGCATTGGTTATAAACTATTTCAAACGGAGAATACTTTTATGGCTTGGTATTATATTTTATTGATTGTTCTTGCTTCTTTATTGCTTTTGCTCCTTCTTATCTTTTTTGTCGCAATTCCCCTTTATCTTGTTCAGTATATGTCTTATCCAAAAAGGTGGAACAGAGACGAAACCCATAAGAATGATCTTGATGATGGATTGCTTCATGGGGAAGAACAGCTAGCAAGAAAACCATTTGAACTGAAGATGTCTGACGGATATCTCCTTCACGGAGATATCTCTCTTCAAGGAGACAAAAAGAAGTTTGTCATCCTGTGTCATGGATATTCCGCCAATAGAGAATGTGAACTGAAATATGCTCTGATGTTCTATTCTTTAGGTTATTCGATCGTTCTTTATGATCATAGAAGCCATGGTGATAATGTCCGTAAAGATGTGACGATGGGATACAAAGAAGCAAAAGACTTACATGAAGTCATCTGCTGGCTGAAGAAGGAATACGGAGAAGATATCTTCTTAGGCTTACAGGGTGAAAGCATGGGCGCGGCCACAGTCCTTCAGGTTGTTCAGTATCATGATAAAATCGACTTTATCTGTGAAGACTGCGGATATGGTGATGTCAGCAAATTATTCAATTATCTGATCAGGCATATGATGCATCTCTCTCCTTTCTTTGTTCCGATGTGTGACTTCTATATGAAGCTGTTCCACGGTTATCATATGAAAGAAGCTTCTCCTTTGACTTATGTAAAGGGATCGAAGATTCCGCTTCTTGTCATCCATGGTGAATGTGATACCTTCATTCCAAAAGAACATGCTGAAGATATCTACAAAGCTTTTGCGGGTTATAAAGAGATTCATATCATTCCTAATGCAGACCATGCAGTCTCTTTGAAGACCGATAGAGAAGGATATCGTAAAATCCTGACTGACTTTGTAACGAAGGTCGAGAAAGATGCGTAAAGCGATACTGATATCGGATTCCTTCAAAGGAACGCTTACTACATTCGATATCATCGGACTGTTTAAGAAAGCGTATGATGAAGTCTTTCCTGAAAGCGAACTTCTCACTTTTCCTGTTTCGGATGGAGGAGAAGGATTTGTCGATTCCATATCGACAATCCTAAAAGGAAAGAAAGTGGAGACAGAGACAACAGATGCCAATGGTTTTCCTATTACTGCCGCTTATTTCATCGATAAAGAAAATCAGGCTTATATCGAATGTGCATCCTGTCTTTCCCTTCCTAAAACACGATATAAGAATCCTGGTATAACCTCCTCCTATGGGGTTGGATTTCTGATAAAGGATGCCATAAAAAGAGGAGTAAAACATATCTATCTTTCCTTAGGCGGAACATCCACCAATGATTGCGGAACTGGACTTCTATCCGTATTAGGAATGAGATTCTCGTTTGAAGAAGAAGGCGATGATTTCTCTACGCCAATCGGTGAATCTCTTGGCTATGTAAAAAGAATCGATACAAGCAGACTCGATGCATTCACAAAGGGAATCAAGTTCACGCTTCTAAGCGATGTGAAGAATCCACTCTTAGGTGAGAATGGATGCACCTATGTCTTTGCAAGACAAAAAGGTGCCAAGGAATCTGACTTGGAAAAACTGGAAAGCGGAATGAAAAGCTTCCATAATCTGACTGTCGCATCCGGTTACAGAGACTGTTCTTTAATAGAAGGCGCAGGTGCAGCAGGCGGCATCGGGTGTGGTATGATGACCTTCTTATCTGCTGAAATGAAAAGCGGAATAAACGCCTATCTTGAAATGATACATTT
>CAKUXT010000172.1 GCA_934700375.1 uncultured Bacilli bacterium
ATTCAAAACTTATATTCTTCATCTTCTAAGCGAAATTCAGTTTCTTCATTTAAGCCGTAACTTTTCATGATATGTATGCCTATCCGAAGATTTCGGTATAAGGTCTCATATCTGTAAGGGCGAGAACGTTCTCGTTCCACTGTCCGTCTATCTGCTGCATTGTAATACGTTTTGCGACGTCGATGACATCCTCGACGGAATATTTAGTCGTCAGTCTATGAATTGTAGAGTGAAATGATAATAGAAAAGCAAGTGGCTTACCAGCAGCAAGAGAAAGTCGTTTTTCGATGATTGATCAGGCCAGGAAATTGAAAGTTCCCTTAGATTTCTATCGTCTCTCACGCTCATCATGCCGTTTTCAATAGTCAGTTTAATCCTAGTTAAGACAAAGCCTTCTAAAGATAGCAATCATTAAGTATCTGCACTAAATTCAATAATAATATGCAGATACTTACTGTTTTTTCTTGACTTTATGCATTATTTCGGATGTAATATATGCAGATTAACGGAGGCGCTATGCATAAATTTGATTATTCTTTCTTGAAAAACGGGCTTGTTTCGGCAAAAACGCTTAATATGGCTACGAGCATCTATTCATTGAAAGCAATGGCAAATGTCAGAAAAGCTGATCATTTGAAGGTTTTTACGGAACTTGAAAAAATAGCCAGAATTCAGTCGGTAAAAACCTCTAACGCAATTGAGGGAATCGTTACAAGCGACGAGCGCATCAAGGCCATTGTCACTCAAAGCAGTGCACCGCTTAACCACAACGAAGCTGAGATTGCCGGCTATCGTGATGCATTGAACGAAATTCATACCAACTATCAATACATCGGCTTTAACGAGCGGGATATTTTGCACTTGCATGAAATTCTTCTATCTGTAACAGGCTACGAATACGATGGAAAATATAAAGATATTGACAATGCAATTATCGAAATCGACTCACAAGGCAACAGAAAGATTCGATTTGCCACTACGCCCGCAAGAGAAACAAAGCACGCTATGGAACAACTAGTGTTTGCGTATATGGCAGCGGCAAACGATTCCGAAATAAATCAACTGCTTCTTATTCCGTGCGTTATTTTAGACTTCTTGTGCATCCACCCGTTCCGCGACGGAAACGACAGAATGTCAAGACTTCTTTCGCTGTTGCTGTTATATAAAAACGGTTTCGACGCAGGCAAATACATTTCTTTCGAGGAACAGATCAATAAATACAAAATCTATTATTACGAAGCATTAAGACAATCGTCTTTGAACTGGCACGAGAACGAGAACGATTATTCTCCGTTTATAGAGAATTTCCTATCTATGCTGTATATGTGCTATAAGGAGTTAGATAAGAGATTTGCCGTTGTAAACGGAAGCAAAGTATCTAAATCGGCAAGAATAGAAGCAACCGTTCTTAACAGTCTTGCTCCAATCTCCAAAAAAGAAATTTGTGAAATTCTTCCCGACGTAAGTCCTACTACCATTGAAGCCGTTCTCGGTAAAATGGTAAAGAGCGGACAAATCATCAAAATAGGTTCAGCAAGGAATATCAAGTATCTTCGCAATAAATAAACTGACTTTGAACTGTAAAGTAGAATGATAATAAAATCAGGAGAATCAAATCATACTCATCCTTGAAAGAAATGAGATTCTCAAAAACCTCGATTCTATTTTCCTTAAATCACCATCGCCTTTTGAAATCGTTTCATCACCAAAACAATAAGAAAGTGAACAGTAAAGTAACCTGTAAAGTAACCTGTAAAGTAACCAGAAGGTGCAAGTAAAGAAGGCAGAAGAAATCTGGTTCAGCCATTTATTGTTATTTTCCATATGCTTCCGTTTTGCCCAAGTACAATACGAGGCAGATTGACAACGAATCCAGAGTGTTGATTTCTTCCTTCCATATTGACGAGAGGGGGTTTATATAATCCTGTTGCATAGTCGAAAAAGAATCTTGGTCCAATCAAATCAGCTAAAATCCCAAAAAATAGTCGCCATTTCTTCAAGGTAAGCAAACAGGCATTTTCGGTATGTATCGTCTGCATGCGAGGAACAGGGCTACTGGATGCATTTTCCGACGGATCTCCTGAAAATTTCAGTCAACCTTGATAGTATTAGGAAAGCATTGAGTCCTATAAGATTTCATCATACTTAAGATGACTAAACCCTTCATTACTATCCAATGCGATGATAAATGCAATCTAAACATCATTCCTTTGTTTTTCCCTCGCTCTAGGACTATCGAAGGAGCGTTTCGCTCCTTTTCTTCATCTAATTTGCCTTCCAATATCCTGATTTATTAGATCCAACCCTCTCGATAAATCCTCTTTTTCTCAGCACTGCAATAGCATTATCAATGGTCGTCCTGCCGAGACGGCAGACAACAGTCAGTTCTTTTTTCGTAATATTTGGGTTATTCCTGATTTCAGCCAATACTTTCGTCTGTGAATCATTGAGCCCATGTTCTTCAGTTTTATTACCCACTTTATTACCCACTTTATTACCCACTTTATTACCCACCTCATTGATGAAGTTGAACGGAATGGTGACAGTGATATCGTTGTCAGAGAAGTCAAAAGCCCCTTCTCCGTATTCAGAAGAAATAACAGGGATTCCTCTTTCTGTTTTTTCGCTGATATGCAGTTGCAAGAAAATTTCAGATAGTTTCTCATTCACGGGAACGGAATGTCCGCGGAAGAAGCCGGCCTTAGTCTGAAGGGGCGCAAGCCCGCCTCTTGAAAGTATCTCGATCCTATCGGAATACACTGTAATCATTGGTTCGTTCCCATCTACCCATTTATTATGAAGGAAGGCATTGATTACTGCTTCACGGAAGGCATCCATGTTAAAAAGTCTGACTTCTTTCCTTTCAACGATTCTATCACGCTCATCAGCCTGAAAGATATTGATGACATCACCATATCTAAGAACTTCATCCAGAGAATAGAGAAGGCACTGATAACCGAATTCACGGACAGAATAGAGCTTCGATGCCTTCGTCTTGCCAGTGAATATAGCCACTCTGATCGGCATCTGGGAATTGTCGGAGAGAAGCTGCGCAAGAAGGTTATATTTTCCATCTTTGTTCCTTAGATCAAGATTTTCTTCAAACGTCTCATCCTTTAATTTCAGCCCCTTGGATCCATAATATCCAAACAACTGATTAAATGTAAGCTGTTGTCTTTTAGATTCAACACTCAAAATAGAAGGCATGCCAAAAGTGAGAACGGAGAATAACTTTGCTTCCCTTTGTGGATATTTCGAAAGCTTCTCTCTGCTCGATCCTATTCTAATATATCTAACATCTTGGTATCCGGTAGGAACAGTCTGAGCCGCCGGAATCACCAAGGCAACGATTCTCTTTGAATCAATTTGCATTTCCTCGAAATAGAAGGCAACGCTTGGAGAAAGTTGTCTGGCAAGATAATGCTGAAGTGGCTCATTTCCGTTAACGGATTCGTTTTGGTTGAATGTTGTCCCTTTAATCTCATGTGTTTTGTCGTCAACGCCGAAAAAAACATAGGAATCTTCTCTACCTAACATGGCGGCACTATTGGATAATGCGGAAATATAGGCACCGATATCATCCGGTGAGACATGGTTGGACTTGAATTCAAACCACTCGTATTCATCCGAACAGCTCACGCAATCAAAAAACATCTCTTTCAAACCAATCATATTTATTACCCATAAATAGTATAACATAAATTGGTATTTGGTGGGTAATAAAAATACACAGTTTTTATTTTTTTGCCAAAAAGGATAATCGCAGTTAAGTGTTGGTGCTCTCAATAAGTGGTATAATGGTGTCGCTAAATATAAGACTTTCGGAATCTAAAGAGGTGAATATTTAGCGATACTCCCACTTCTTTGGATTCCGAAAATCTTCGGAGTATCAATTTATGGATTTTGTCCATCCCAGATTTTCGGCACTCGGAAGAAACGAGTATGCCCAAAGAAGAAACGAAGCAGTTTCCGTCATTTATGATGCCGATCAGAAGGAATGCCCTTATTGCCACAGCCATTCGATCATCAGAAACGGACATGTCAGATCGAATCACCGGAGCCGATACTACTGCAAGGACTGTCATCATTCCTTTGTCAGCTCCATCCATACGATATATTACCGCGGAAGGCTTGGGCAGCATGAGGTAAGGTC
>CAKUXT010000173.1 GCA_934700375.1 uncultured Bacilli bacterium
GTCCATAGAAGGCATCGTCACCGACTGGAATTCGCGCCTAAAAAAGTGATGGTAGTATAAAGCGTGAAAAGTTTAGGCTATATCAACGAACAGAAGGTCGGAAACTTCCTTCTTGCCCCTGGTTCGACCGATTACAGAATCCGTGTCCAATATGATACCTATGATGTCAAAGACTACCTCAAGGTCGGAAAGAATACCATGCACATCCTTCTTGCCGATGGCTGGTACAGAGGCTCTATCGGTGCCAAAGGTTTCACCTATGTCTTTGGAAAAGAGACAAAGTTCATCTCTCAGCTTGAAATCACAGATGAAAAGGACAATAAATCATCTGTCTTAAGCGATGGCTCATTCCTTTGGTCCAATCATTCACCGATTCTCTTTGCTGACTTAAAAGATGGCGAAATCGTCGACAACAACTTAAAACCCACCTTTACAAAGCACGCCATCGTCTCTTCTTACGATGGAATCATGAACGCTTCTGACAGCGTTCATGTCGAAGAATTGGAAAGCAGTTCTCCTATCGAAGCCAAAAAGCTTCCTGACAACAGAATCACCTATACCTTCAAAAAGAATCTCGCCGGCAATATCGCCTTCACCTGCAATGCCAAGAAAGGCAGCAAGATCGATATCTATTTAGGTGAGATCCTCGATGAGAATGATGTCGTTACACTTCGTAACGTCCAGTGCATCCGCAAAGGAAAGAAGACGCCCTTGGAAGAGATTCACTTCACCTGCAAAGAGGGAAGAAACGAATACAAAACAAAGTTCTTCTACGGTGGCTTCCAGTATGCGACTGTCACACTGACAGGAGAGATCGAAGACTTTGAGATCAGACAGATTCAGGTCGGATCCAAATTAGAAGAAACCTCTACATTCGAATGCGCCAATAACCTCATCAACATCTTCTATCGCAATACCATCAACTCCTTAAAGAGCAACTCCGTCGATATCCCAACCGATTGCCCCACCCGTGAAAGAATGGGATGGACCGGTGATTCACAGGTCTTCTTCAACACCGCTTCCTATATCACCGATTATGAAGCATTCTCAAGAAAACATATCAAAGACGTCTTTGATAGACAGGCTAAAAACGGATGCCTTCCGCAGATTGCCCCCTATTCTGCGGAAGACTGGTTCATGAATGTCATGAACGGCTCTGTCGGATGGGCTGATGTCGGTGTCTTGACTCCTTACCGCATGTATCTTAAATACGGTGACAAGGAAATCCTCTCCACCTATTATGAAGACATGGTCAAATACGCCAAGTTCATGATGAAGAGATGTGGAAGAGCAAAAGGCATCTATGCCGTCTATGCAAGACCGCTTCACCTTTCGAAAGAGAACAAAAAGTTCGCAGTCAACTCCGGACAGTCCTATGGTGAATGGGCAGAACCTGGAGACATCAAGCAGGTAACCTGGACAGACTTTGCAATGCCCCATCCTGAAGAATCCATGGCCTATACTGTCTTTATCATGGAGACCATGATCAAGATCAGCAAGATCTTAAACAGAAGCGATTATCTCGCTCTCTTCATGAAGTACAGAGACGGTGTCAAGAAAGCCTATCAGGAACTGGTCACAAAAGAAGCTCACACGCTTGATACAGATAGACAGGCAAAACTGGTAAGACCGTTAAAGCTCAACCTTCTCACCGACAAGCAGAAAGAATTTGCTAAGAAGAGATTGATCACTGCGCTTGACCACTACAGATGGAGACTAGGAACCGGATTCTTATCCACGCCTTTCATCCTTGATGTCTTAGCCGATATCGATCCGAAATACGCCTACAAGCTCCTTCTCAACGAAGAAATGCCTGGTTGGCTGTTTATGGCAAAGAACGACACCGGTACCATCTGGGAAGGCTGGGAAGGAAAACAGGCACAGCTTGGTATCTCCTCTCTCAACCACTACTCCAAAGGCGCCATGGTCGAATGGCTCTTCTCCGGCATGTTGGGTATCAACATGGATGGAGATAGGCACTTCCTGATCAAACCGATCGTCGATAGAAGAGTACCTTTTACCAAAGGAAGATATTCCTCTTTCTATGGAACGATAAAAGTCGCATTCTCCATCATCAACAATCAGATATCCTTTGATATCAGTGTTCCTAGCAACACCAAAGCCATCTTCATCTTCCGTAACGAAACCAAAGACTTGGGTGCAGGAGATTATCATTTTGATTTTGAATTCAAAGACTGAAATCTATTGTAACAAATAGTTTCATAATCTAATTCTCTACAAAAAACAAGGTATTTCAATATACCATGTTTTTTGTAGAAACATTATCTATTACAATACTAAGAATGGTAATTATAAATATCAAGATGCATCAGATTGTTCAAGAAGAAGTGGAAGGAGATAAAAAGGTATCACATTTAAATTCTGTTCCTTTCCTTTTTCCTTTTTACAAACAAGATACGAAGCACCAACATAGCGAGAATACTTTTCACTGAATGCAAGGATGGATTCGTGTTTGCCAAGCCCAGAGGACTTCACTTCGACTGGATAGATTTTATTGTTCTTTGAAAAAATAAAATCCACCTCATAATCATGTGTACTTCCTTCTTTTTTCCACGTGTAATAAAAAAGTTCTCTATCAGAGGCCGCAATCATCTGCGCCACTAAATTCTCATACAAATATCCTAGATTCAAATTTGTTTTGTCCGATAACAGTTTTGCATAAATGGTATTATCAGCTGCCTTTCTATCCATAAACATCAACGTGACAAACAAGCCTGTGTCAGATAAATACAATTTACGTTTGAAAAGATCTTTTCCTTGAGATAAAGCAACTCCTGGATCAACCAATCGATAACAGGATAGCACTGTCTTAGAATCGATCAAGTCATACAGTGCTTCTTCTGCTTTTGCACTCTTTTTCTTTTTTATGGCTGTACTGATTCGAAACTGTTTATTCGATAACTGTGATGGGATGGAATGATACATCATAGAAATTTTTCCTGATGGATCTATTTTTCTAAAGTCTTCTTCATACAATCGGATGATTTCTCGTTTTATCACATCGATTCTTTGAAAATCACACCCTTGTATATAGGCTTCGACAGCTTGCGGCATACCGCCAACAGCCATATAGATTCGCATTTGTCTCATTAATGTTCGATTCGATACATCACCGATCTTGATTTTGCTTTCATAAACGGTTTTTATAAGATCATAGTTTATATTTGTTGCAAGACAAAACTCCTCATAATCCATCGGAAAAACCGGAATTCTCATCTCTTCTGATGGAATAAGAATATCTTTTACGTTTTTATTAATAGAAATCAAAGACCCCGTTTCTAAATAATGATACCTGCCATCTAGAACCAAATGTTTGATTGCCTGTCTCGCTTTGGGAAACAATTGAACCTCATCAAAGACAATTAACGATTCATGAGGATATAGCGTAACGCCAGTTTCAGCTTGTAAACGAAGAAAGAAAAGATTCAAATCGGAAATATCATGAAAGATAGACTTAATATTCTCGGATGCATTTGAAAAATCAATAAGAATATACGATCGATATTCTCTTTCCGCGAAAGTTTTTGCAATAGTCGATTTTCCGACACGCCGTGCCCCTTCTAAAATCGCCGCATAATTATCCGCATAGTTATTTTTCCAATCGACTAATTTTCGATAAGCTTTTCTTTTAAAAAACATATTAATAATTCTCCGCTAATTGAATTTTATCACAATAAGCCGTTTCTTCAAAAGGAAAAATAGCAAAAATGTCCGTTTCTTCAAAAGAACATTTAGCGATAACAGCCGTTTCTTCAAAAGAATCATTAATAAAAACAGCCGTTTCTTCAATTCTCTATCGACAAAATGTATATTGAATCATTCCTTGAATCGAAAATATGAATAGTTATTCAAATGAAAGGCATAAGAGATAACGCTAAATTGTCATCAATCCATTTATATAATCAATGTTCAATTATCAAAATGAAGATACCAAAGGAAGTCGAGATATCAATAATTAAGAAAGACAACTAAAGCAAGTCCTTATATTAATCAAAGGTGTTTCAACAATTACCATTATTCCTTTTCCGTGCGATTACATTGTCTTATAAAGCAGCATCCATCACCATCATCAGAATGAAGCCAAAAAGAAAAGCAAAGATACCAGAATGATTGATACTGTCT
>CAKUXT010000174.1 GCA_934700375.1 uncultured Bacilli bacterium
ATGATAGACAGTACCTTCTTCAATAAATTTCTGCTTGGCTCTGGAAAAGGCGCTGTTCTGAATTCCGCCGTAGTCGATGATTGTAGAGATTTTCTTGATATTCTTCAAAGCGTTGGGAAGACCATTGATGTGGTCGCTGTCACCATGGGTGGCAATGACTAAATCGAGACAATCATCGCCCATCTTCTCGCTCATGAACTGGCTGGCATATTCACCATCAAAGGCTTCGCCTCCATCAATAAGGATGTCGACGTTTCCCTTCTTGATGTAGATGCAGTCTTCATACTGCTGTCTCATTTCAATGAAGTAGATTTCCAAGGGTTCATCTTTGCCTTCGTTGCCTTTGAAGACCGGATCATCTTTCGTGAAGCCGGAACCGACACCATCCTGATGGATGGATTCGGAAACGTTAACGAAGACACTGCTTGTCAAATAGGAGTATTCTGTTGATGTGACAGAAACAATTGCAGTTCCAGTAGCTTTGGCCAGAACCTTTCCGCCTTCATCGACAGTAACGATGCTTTCATCGCTTGTTTTCCAAGTGACGCCAATCAAAACGGCATCTTCGGGAGTGATTTTGACAGTAAGATTGTAGATATCACCGACTTTGAGATCGACGTTCTGCTTCTCTTCGCCATTAGCAAGGATGCTGATGGCTTTCGGAGCATTATCAGGAATTCGGTTATTGTCGCAGGCGGATGCGGAGAAAAGAATGAGGGAAGAAAGAAGAAGAAGAATATTTCTTGCTTTAGTCATGTTTATTTCACCTTGAGCAATCTAATGTCATCAATGTTGATTGTCGCGCTAGAACTTCCCTCTTTGTAATTAAGGGCAATTCTTGTTTTGTCATTGGCACCAGGAATTTCATAACGGAATGTCTGTAACTTGTAATCAATAGAGACAGCATCCTTGTTTTCGATATTCTTCCATGTGGATCCAGAGTCAGTAGAATAGGAGACATAGACATGAGAACCGAAAGCATGGGCGCCGAATGTAGCTAACTTAAATTCGACAATAGAGAAGGAATAATCCTGTTCCAAACGAATTGCGCCAGACTGAGACTGGTTACCGGCTTTTTGCTTTAATCTAGCTGCAAACAAACCATTTCTGTGGTCACTGCCATCGCCGCCGATCAAGCAGTTGTTGAAATGCCACTGAGTCTTAGGATTGCCAAGGGAGAGTAATTCATTGCCAGAATAGCTAGGCTTCTCATTACTGACATTACCCTGTCTATCTTCATTCAAGGTGCAGTCTTCAAAGTCAAGAGTGCTGACAACTTCTAATTTGGAATCATCCTTCGGGAAGACAGTGACAACGAAGGTCTTGGTAGCCTTTGCTGCGTTGACCTGTAAGGTTGCAGTCAAAGTGACATCAACCATATCATCACCATGAGTGATGGTTCCATCGCTCTTGATAGCAGCGTTATTGGATTTCCAGGTGATTGTAGAACCAGGGATGCTCTCAAGTGTTGTAGGAAGATTTGCTTTCGTATCTTCGGCAGTATAGGTTGTCTTGATTTCCAAAGACTTGATGAAGGTGTCAACCTTTTCCTGATCAGTCAATTCTTTGACTGTGACATCAGCATTCTTTAAAATCGTAATCTGCGGATTGCCGCTCTTTCCATAGCCGAAGCAGTTCATATATCCCTTGAAGGAGAACTTCTGTCCGACAGCTGCTGCTTTGAACTTCGTTTCAAATGCGGCAAAGTCTTCTTTGGTCATATTCTTAGGATCGATTCTGATATTGCTTGTTTTTTCGCCAAACTTAAATTCAACACTATAAGCCTTAGTATACTTTGTAGGAAGTTCATTGATAACTGCATCATCCAAATGAACGATACCGCCCTGATAAGAAGCCATAGCGGTATTATCACTGAAATTAAGAGCAGCTAAATCAGTGTCGACGTATCCGACATTTTCATCGACTTTTGTAAGTTTCTCTAAAGAACTTAATTCATGAGCGTTGTTGGAAATAGCCTTCTTGCCACAGACTTCATAAGTAGAACCGACGGCAGGAATTCCAAGAGAGACAGGCTGCATATAAACAAAGACACCAGCCTTTCCATTGCTTAAATAATAGGAAACATTGGCATCATCCTGAGAAACGATGGCAGTGCAGGTACCTCTGACTTTGACAGCATCCTTAGCTTTAGCAGCTAAATATTCATCAATAGTAGAAAGCTTGACAGTTTCCCAATCAGTAGTGGGTTCGGGTGCAGGAGTTTCTCCAGCCTTGACGGTGAACTGCTTTTCAGCTTTGATTGTAGAATCGACCTTACTGGTTGCAGTGACCTTGACAGTACCGGCTTTCAAACCCTTCAATCCACCGGCGACATTGACAGTTGCAACTTCAGCATTGTCAACAGACCAGGTGACATCATTGCTTGCGTTTTCAGGTGTTGCTCTGACAGCAAGCTGAACAGTTTCGTTAACGTTGAGCTCTGTTTTTGTTGTGACGATTTCCAAAGAGGTCAACTTGACTTCAGCAAGTGCCTTTTCGATTGTCAAAGCGGCAGTTGCTTTGATAGCTTCATCAACATAGGAAGTAGCGACGACATTGACATTACCTTCTTTGACAGCGGTTAAGACACCTTCGTCAGTAATGTTTGCTTCACCTGTGACAGGTGCAACAGTCCATTTGACCTTCTGGACTGCTCCTTCCGGCATAACAAGTGCAGAGAATTTCAAGGTCTCACCGACTTTGATAGACTGCTTGTCGCCTTCAGCTTTGATCGTAATTCCGACAGGGTTCGGTGCTTTCTTTTCACATCCGGATAAAGCTAAGACACCTAAAAGCAGAGCGATTGTTAAACGACTTTTTCTTTTCATAAGTTCCTCCTTAGTTTGAAAAAATCCCAGTTACTTCTTGGGGACCATGTTCAAGACATGATAAGGGGTAAAAGTAACAAGACGTTTAATAACGGCAATATTGTACCTTGTCAAAGCGCTTTTAACAATACCAAAAAACAATAATAAGAGATTGTAAAAAAGCGGCTTTTGCAAATAACTACAAGCAATTTCAATATATTTACTGACTTGCTTTTGATTCAATACACGATTTTATTTCATTCTATTCTATATGTTGTATATATCTGATTATCAGACTATCAAAAATGTGTTCGCTTTTAATAGAGCAGACTTTTTCCATCAGATTTTGCATTTGTAAATGATTCTTTACAACGTTCAAAATTTCGGTTCAAACACTTAGTATAAACTAACTTTTATGTACCTTAAAATGATGGCTTCATCAAGGCATTCGATATTGATTTTAAATACGACCACGAAAAAGCCCGAAGGTTGACTTCGGGCCATTGGTTTCGATGGGTTTGATTACCAATATTGATACATTGCATACCCTAAGCAATGAAATTTTGCATACCCCTATTTAAAAAGTGCATACCCCTAGAGCAGATTTGCATACCCCACATATTTTTGATTTTAACTTGAATTTCGAGTTTACTTGAGCAACTAATGGATAACGAGGTGAACTCCAAATGAACATCAAACAAGGTGAGAATGAAATCAAATATAGGCTTTCGGTCATTATTTTAGAGGATATGTTGGCAAAAGAATTGATAACGAAAGACGAGATGGCAAAACTAAAGAAAAAATTAATTAGAAAATATAAACCAGTTATAGGATGTCTCGAGGCAAAGCTGTGAAAAAAACGGTTATTAAGATCAACCCAAAAAGCAAAGAAGAACTTGAAGCATCGAAAGGAAAGACCAAAGTTGCAGCATATTGCAGAGTCTCAACAGAATCCGATGAGCAATTAAACAGTCTGGCGGTTCAGAAGAAATACTTTGACGAGTTGATTGCTAGCCACAGCGAATGGGAATACGTGGATGTTTATTACGATGAAGGCATATCGGGGACCAGCATGAAAAAGCGCAACGGATTCAACAAAATGATTGAAGACGCGCTTGATGGGAAAATAGACATGATAATAGTTAAATCTCCAATCTGCCTTAATTAATGTTTCAATATTAGCAGGCGTTTAATAAAAAAATGAAAAAAAGTTACCGGACGCAATTTGAATCGTATCGGATTGAAAAACAATATAAAATTCTATATAATTTGAATTAGATGTATATCATTATAATTTGAAGAGACTTGTCAATAATTCTGTGTAAATCTT
>CAKUXT010000175.1 GCA_934700375.1 uncultured Bacilli bacterium
GTTTATACAATCTCTATATGGCAAACAGGCACTATTGTCATAGTCTTTCATCGATTCGAATCTGCATCCGCCTTGACAAAGCGGTAAAAACTCACATGATGGACATTTGTTATAAGGAAGTCTTCTGTCAAGCCAATAGTTAAAATGTTCTTGATCTGAAATCCCATTTTTTACATCTCCTACAATGCTCTCACATAACTTTTCTGAAACATAGTGCTCACATTTTAAAAGGTGGCCATATGTGTCAATGACAAGAAAATTGGGATTATAGGCGGCACAAGGAACAGGTCTATAACGCAGTCCGAGTCTAAACATGGTATTTATATAGCCACACTCAATCAGTTTTCCGATTACAAGCTCATAGAGATTAGTTCCATCATCTAAATGATAGGTGCTATCAGGCCCGAATATATTATGACAATATATTTTGAAGTTCTCGGGATGACCAATCTCTGAGTTTAAATAATCAATGCATTCAAGGATGCCTTTATAATTGTTTCTGTCGAAATTCAATCGAACGGATACCTTGATTCCGATGTTCAATAACCCTTTGATTCCAGCTATAACAGTGACAAAAGGATTGATATCGTTTTTATAAATATAGTTTTTGACTGCATTGTATTTCTCATTTATACCATCCAATGTTATCTGAATACATTTGACATTCCATTTCTTGATATTATCCAAATTTCGGAAAATCAGATAACCATTAGTAATCATGCTGCATTCGAAAGCAATATTGTTATTCTTCAATTCACTTGTAATTCTATCGATTATAGCCGTATTCATAAGTGGTTCGCCACCAAACCATTTTATATGAACGCTTTCTTTTCTTTGCCTTAAAATAAAAGCGATTATATCACCGACCATTTCCTTGTTTGGTGTGGACCTTTCCATATCTTTTTCGAAGCAGTATGCACATCTGGCATTGCACAGTGTAGTAGTGAAAATGGTTAAATTAAGAATTTTATCAGATATATGGGATTGAAAATGTTCTCTTAAAACATACTCTTCTTCATTTGGAATCGAGTTGACAAAATTCATTTTCTTCAGCATTGCCAGTTCATCTGTTGAAAACGAATCCAACTTGCCTTCTTTCAATGCTTCTATTTTTGCTTCTTCCAAACAAATCAAACTACAAGAGCAGGAATTAAAAACCAACTTGACATCATGATCGGTTATATATCTATTAAAAACAGACGGCTTTAATACTTCACATTTGCAATCTTTTTCATCCATAAAGATTCTCCTTTAAAAAATGGTGCAAAAAGCACCATTTCAGAAAATTAAGAAATTTCTGACCTTCTATTTCAAAAAAATTAGGAACCCCATTCAATATCACAGAAATTAGGGCAATCACCATCATCACTATAACAATTATCAGGACAATTGCTAGAGGATTCAACAGATTTACCTAATTCCCACATCGTTGAATAATTGGTATTTTCTTCAATTATCTTCATAGCGCTACCTCCTTTCTCTCATCCAAATAAGTATATCACATAAAAAAGCAGCAAAGTAAAAAAATTGAAATGCCAATGTGAAAAACAATGAACATTCGTAAGCCTTTTCTACTATCAAAAATGGAAGCCGCTCTCTATTCCTCTTAGGTACATTAGCCACAATCTCTTCTGACGAGGCGATTGACGAGATGGAATTGTCTCTATTCCTCTTAGGTACATTAGCCTCCGACGATTTTTTTAAAAAACTGCTGCTTTTTCTTCAAAAAACGATGCTTTTGTCGGTGCGAGGATATTATACACCGGTTTTTGCCCGTTTTGAATAGGAAAAACCGTACCAACCTATCTGTTTTCGATGAAAAATCGCTTGTGTTTTTAACATAATCTGGTAGGTTGATACGGCTTTAGAAGCAAATGGAGTATTTGTGCTTTTAAGAAAGGATTAATATCTTGATAGACAGATGATTCTAAGAGTGTTATGTTGAGTTTTAGCATGGTGAAAGTTTTCTTTTTGTAAAAAGGAAGCTCTTGTTGAATTATCAATTTTAGTTTACGTTTGAACAATTGACGCCACATTAGAAGTGAGAAAAAATTGACATTGTTGTTATATTGTAAATGAACAAATGTTGCAATCACGGCCTTTGCTTGATTGGTAGGTTATGTTAAGAATATAATATCTTTCGAACTGTACTAGTTTTTAGACAGCCTGGTTTATATTCATTCATTTTTTAATACGCTTTTTTGATGTCGTTGGAAGAACGCTATAAGACTGATAGAAGGAAAATGTTAGTTTGATGGAAATCATGGTGAATTGATTTGACAGTGTAGACCAAAAAGGAGAATATATGAAACTATTAAGTGCAAAGATTATCAGTGGATTTGTTTTGGCTGCAGGATTGGGAGCTAATTTTGCTAATGAAGCATCTCCTATAAGTGAGCAGAGATATGAGGTCTCACACAAGCTTTATGAGTTTGATGCTACAAATAATTATGTCATCTCTGATAATAATTTGGTCTCTCAAAATGTTTTAGGCAGTGATTCTATCGGACAATTGACCATTTCAGGAGATATCACTCAGAAAACTAAATTCAGAAATGATGAGGCATACGGAGTCAATGGCAAAGTTTCTTTCTCATATAACTATTATGGCGCTTATCAGACAAGTGAAAAGACTGACTGGAATATTATGTCAGATATATGCACTAGCATTGATAATCAGACCTTGTCAGGCAGTATTGCAAAGGGTGCTTTGATAGTTCAGAAATCATATGATGGTGATATCTGGAATAATGCAGTTAATCCTATCGTGAATTATTATGAAGACAACAAGTCTGGATCATCTAATTTTTATACAAGTTCTGGTGAAGATGTTAATAAAGGTGTTTATTATAGAATGATCTTTGCTTATAAGTTAGGAAGAAAAATAGGTGAATCCGGTGCGTTATGGTGGAAAGATGATGTCTTTGAATATAAAAGATATGCGGAAGTTTATACCTGTTATGTTGCTGTCGATACGCCTGCAAATATAACATTGCATAATTATTCAGTCGAAGCCAGCGATTTGAATTATGAAGGATATTCAGTGGAATTGTTAAGTGCCGGCGAAACACTTAATGATGGAGATACTACAATCAAAGGTTTTATGATTGATACGTTAGGTGCGAATTACTTAGTCGGGGTGACTAAGAACGGCGGCTTCTGGCAGTATGTTCAAAGCGGGTTCGGTATTTTTGACAATGGAAAATATAGAATCGAAATAACCTCTAAAGTCGGATCGACTGCTATTAAGAATGTTTATGTCTTCAATGGTGGCTCGGACAGAGGGTTCAATACTTATTTCGGTGATTACTTCATTAATGGTGAAAGAGTATATCGCGATGGCGATTATCCTACGTTTGCTAAAAATTCCTGCTTTCATGTCAATGCTGTTGATGAAAACACACCTGCATTGACAGGCCAATTGATTAACCTTACTACCAATGAAACCATTTCATTTGATGGTAAAGATAGAACAATGAGAAACATTGCTTTGTCAGCTGGCGCTTATACTGGAACGCTATATTCCGGAAATGGTACTGGAGGTTCTTTCTTCAAATACACTTTTAATTTCAATATTCTTGGTGAAGAGTCAAAGCCTTATGTCAATTATAGAAATTTAATGAACACAAGCAGATTGTGTGATTTGACAAGCAAACATTATGAGGTTGCATATCAGACGACAAAAGGTGGATATGTTTTCGTCTGTTTTTCAATGAATTCGTATAATGATGCCCTGAAATACGCATATGAAATAGAGAAAAGATTTATAGAAAAAGCTGAAGATGGTTATTTATATTATAAGTCGACAGACAATCCGAATAAGAAAATCAAATATATTGACAATATTGAATTGACACAGGCTCTCAACTATTATGCTAAGCAAAATGTCGAGATCAATTATTTCAACCCGTTGGATTCTTTCACATATAAAACATATGATAACGATTTATTAGAGAGTCTGGAGAGCCTGAACATAACCGAAAGCATTAAGGTGTTTCCGAACAAGGAAGAGAAAAACAAGATGATTTTCAGGATGCCGTATGTCAACGATTTCACTTTTATTTCCATTGGTGACTATGATTCTAGTATAGTTACTGCCAAGTGTTATAGAAATGGCCAGACATATAG
>CAKUXT010000176.1 GCA_934700375.1 uncultured Bacilli bacterium
GGAAGCTTCCTCTTTCCAAAGAGGCATGGTTACTCACTTATGCTGACAAAGTGTGTGCAAACAGTGAGCACGCTTCCATTGCAAAAATGAAAAAGATCAAAAAGGAAAGAAAGAACATGACGAAGAGGCTTGTTCCCTGCAGATAGATACAATATGAACGTCAATGAGAAACTTCTAAGGAAAGACAGAAAACTTCTGTTCTCCTTCCTTGTCTCTATCGTTGTCTCCCTTGTCCTGACGATTTACAATGCCGTATTCGGTCTTGTCAATCATGTCATCTTTAACGCGTGCGGTGCAATCTACTACTTGATTCTGCTCATTATCAGAACAATCATCTTTATCGAAGAATACCGCTGGATGAAAAAAGGAATCAAGATGAAGAAATCGACGTATCTTTTCAATGCTGTTCTGATGATTATCATCTCAGTATCGCTTGTCGGCGTTGCATGTTGGATGATCTATAGACAGAACCCAGTCAAATTATCCAATGTTCCTATCATCATTCTTGCTGTCTTTGCTGGATATAAGATCTTCTCTGTCGTCAAACGTCTTATCGAATATCGAAAAGAGAAGAACGCCTATACAAGACAGGTTCTCAATGTCACATTGATCAGTGCTGTTGTTACGCTGCTTACTTTCCAGAACACATTCATTGTTGTCTGCGGCGGATTCAGCAAACGTATGGTCATCTTCAGCATTTTATCGAGTGTCTTTGCTGTTGTTCTTCTTGAAGCTGTATCGATTCTGTTTTGTTATATCGGCGTCAAGGAGTTCAATAAAGAAAAACAATCTGATGAAAATAAATAAAGTTATTTGTGTCGTCGTAGTTGATGTTATCCGTTCCATCATAGGAGGGCAAATGTATGGAAAAGAAGTGGTGGCATGACAAGATCGTTTATCAGATTTATCCGAAAAGCTTTATGGACAGCAATGATGATGGTGTCGGAGACATCAGAGGCATCATCAATAAGCTCGATTATCTAAAAGACTTAGGTGTCGACATTCTTTGGCTGACTCCGTTTTTTGCTTCTCCGATGGTCGATAACGGATATGATGTCAGCGATTATACTGCAGTCAATCCACTGTTTGGAACGATGAAAGACATCGATGAACTGATTCATGAATTGAAGAAAAGAAATATGGAACTGATGATCGATGTTGTCGCCAATCATACAAGCGATAAACATCCTTGGTTCTTAGAGTCGAGAAAATCAGATGACAATCCCTATTCGGATTATTATGTATGGAGAAAAGAGCCTACAAACAATCATCAGTCCTGCTTTGGCGGAAGCGCATGGGAATATGATGAAGCAAGAAAAGAATACTATTTCCATGAGTATGCAAAAGGACAGCCCGACCTCAACTGGGAGAATCCGAAAATTATGGATGAGATTGTCTCAGCCATCAACTTCTGGATGGAAAAGGGTGTAAAAGGAATCCGTTTTGATGTCATTCATCTCATCGGAAAAGAAATAGACAAAGGCATTTATGGATATGGACCTACTCTCCATGAGAAGGTGAGAGAACTGAATGAACGCTCTTTTGGAAAATATGACATAGTGACAGTCGGAGAAGCCTGGGGAAACTTAGACAATGCCATTGATTTCACACTTCCTTCAAGACATGAACTGAATATGGTCTTCCAATTCGAAGTTACGGATTATACAAGCGATTGGAGTGAGGGAAAACACGGCAAATTCACACCTAGAAAGATGGATATGAAGTTTGCAAAGGAAACTTGGTCTAAGTATCAGCTAGGTTTGAATGATAAGTCATGGAATGCGCTGTTTATTGAAAACCATGACCTTGTCAGAGCGGTCAACAAGTTCGGTGATTCTGAAAAGCATTATCTGGAGTCTGCAAAAGAGATTGCGACTTTGTATTTCTTCCTCAAAGGCACACCATTCATTTATCAGGGCCAGGAACTTGGCATGACCAATATCAAGATCGATGACATCAATGATTATGATGATGTTCAGATCAAAGGAAACTATAAAGATCTTGTTCTGCGCGACAAGGTTCTCACTGAGGAAGAATTCCTCAAAGCCTGCAATGAAGAAGGAAGAGACAACAACAGAACACCGATGCAGTGGGATGATACCATCAATGCTGGATTCAATAAAGGCCATAAGACTTGGCTGAAAGTCAATCCGAATTATCATTGTATCAATGCGTTAAGCGAAATGGATGATCCCTCTTCCATCTTGAATTACTATAAGAAAATGATTTCATTGAGAAAATCGAAAGAATACAAAGATATCTTTGTCTATGGTGACTTTAAGAACATTGATGTAAACAATGATAATGTTTTTGTCTATCAACGAATCCTTGATGATAGGAAAATAGCAGTCATTGTCAATATGAGAGGGTACGAAGAAAAGATTTCACTTCCTTTCGATATCAAGAAAGTTCTTCTTCACAACTATGAAGATGAAGATGCGAATAAACTTAGACCATATGAAGCCTATGTTGTTGAAGTAAAAGACTGAAATCGATTGTTGACTTAACAACGCAAAAGAGAGCGCGCGATTGCACGCTCTCTTTTTAAGGGGTTGTTGTTATATCAGCTTTGCGTCCTTGATCCAAAGCTCGATATCAGTGTCTTTGATCTCAGATAAGACTTTCTTGAGAAGGATCTTCTCTTTCCAGCTCAAGTCAGCATCTGTGATCTTCTTCTTGTCTAAGGCGTAGTAGGTGGCACGGAGCAATTCTCTGATGTCATATGCAGAGCCCCAGACTTCCGGAACACCACGATCGATGTTCATCAATGTATAGACGGCTTCCATACCGGTACGCATGGAGTATTCGGTTGTGAAGATGGTGTCTCTAGGAGTTTCTGCGAACTGTCCTAAGAATGCTAAGTTGATGGAACCATGAGGTACGACAAGAGGTCTATCGGAATTCTTTCTGGGCTGGAAGAAAGCGTTGATGTAAGGCATATAGCAGGTTGTTGTGTTGCACTGAGCGGACAATTCATCAATTTCATTCAAATCAGCACCGATATGGTATAACCATTCCTTGCAGATTTCTCTTCCGGTGCAGTTGCGCATTGCCTTCTTGACATAGTTGCCTTCAATATTGGTGTTCAAAGCATAGAGCCAGACGATGACACTGCCATCGGGCTGCTCTTTGAATTGCGGCTGTCTGTTGATCGTCCAGGAAAGCATCCAGTTGTCGAAGGAATCCTTGACTGTGACAATACCGCCAGTTGTGACTTTGCCTGATAAAGGATCTCTCTTGCAGATGTTCTTGATGAGGGAGATGATCTTTTCATCTTTGGTCAGAATGGATGCGGACATCCAGTTTGTCTCTTCCGGATTGGAAGCAAAAGCCTTCGGATTTCCGAATTCTGTTCCTTGTGCAGCAATCTTTTCCCAAAGATTCCAGCCATCGCCGATGTTCGGCTTGATGGAAGAAAGATCAGGTGCAGTATCGTTGTCGCCATAGCAGGAGACATCGGTACAGCATCCGTTTGTGATCATCAGATAATCATCTTCGGTAAGAGGCTGGACATGTTCTTCGTTGTTTTGGATGTAGCTGAAGGAAGAAGCCAAGAACTTGTCTCCTCTTCTTTCGATTTTGACATCGGTGACTTTGACACCGAAGTCGAAGCAGACACCATGTGCTCTTAAATACTTCTCAAGAGGAAGAATCATGGATTCATACTGGTTGTACTTGGTGAAACGGAGAGCGCTGAAATCCGGAAGACCATCGATGTGATGGACATAGCGCTGGATGTAACGCTTCATTTCAAGAGCGCTGGACCAACGCTGGAATGCGAACATGGTCTGCCAATAGAGCCAGAAGTTGCTCTTCCAGAAGTGATCATCGAAGCATTCGGAGATCTTCTTGTCTTCAAGATCTTTTTCAGGAGTCAGATATAACTTGAGGAGTTCTCTCTGTGCTTCTTTATCGAGTGTGAAGAGGTTATCGGTGTGTGCGTTTTCGCCTCTGTTGACAGTGGCGCGGCAAAGAGAATAGTTGGGATCATGCTTGTTGAGCCAATAATACTCGTCAAGGACAGTGACACCTTCTGTTTCGATAGAAGGAACGTCACGATAGACGTCCCACAT
>CAKUXT010000177.1 GCA_934700375.1 uncultured Bacilli bacterium
TCTTTGAGATAATCCACAATCTCTTTCATTTCAGCCTTGGCTTCATCGCAGCCGGCGACATCAGAGAAGCGGATTTTGCTTCCTGTCTGCTTTCTTGCGACATTGTTGACAAAGCCAGCCATCGGATTGCCGCCTCCTCCTGCTCCTTTGGACATCTTGGAGTAGAAGAAGTACATGATGATGACAACGACAAGCAATATGACAGGCACGAGCCAAGAGGATGTGTTGGAAGTGCTTTCAACAACTATATTGAATGTGCCTCTTGAGCCACTGTAATAGGCAACAAGATTTCCCTCGTTGTCTATGATTTTGACGTTGCTGATGATTGGAAGAATATACTTTTCGTATTCTTCTGCCTCCAATGCTGCACGATAGGTGATTTTTTTGGCAGAATTCACATTATTATGATCGACATATTTAAATGTACCAGTAAGGTAATACATTTTGTTTGTCTGATTAGAGACGACAACTGTCATTATCAGATTCGCATAAGGGGATTTTTGGTCCTGAGCGCCATAGGCGGGATGCAGAAGTATTTTAGCAAGTTCGCCTTCTTCCTCTTTCACAGAGAAATCGCCTAAAGATTTGCCTTTTGTTTCCGATCTCGTGTCAAATTCTGAAATAGCATCGTAATTTCCATCATTATCGTAGTCCACATTGTAGCGAACATCAGCGCCGCTATAAGTGATGACTTCAGAAGTGGAGCGGAAAACAAAAAAGTAGAGCATCACTGACACTAATGCAATAAAGCAGGTAACAATAAGAATCAGTCTCAGATAGCCTTTGTTTCCAGGTTGCTGGGAGCTACTATTTCGTTTGTGGTTTCCGTTATTTTCGTTTCCGTCAGAAAATTTCATCTCATAAGGAGCGGAAAAATCAGGAGAGCTTTTCATTTCGTTTTTTTCCATTAAATGAACCTCCGTATAAGCCGTTTGAATAGCTGGTATAACTATACATAAAATATAGGATATTTTCAAGAAAAAAGATTTGGCCAAAAAAAGTTATTTTTTTCGTGATTTGCCGATGGTTTACGAAGTTTTCGCATAAAATTAATCTTGAAACATTTTAAAAAATAAGCGCTTTTGCCAGCATGGGCTTTACAAATACATTTTTTTGTAACGCGTTTCAAGGCTTCTAAGGCCATAATTCAACGTATAGAAAAACGTTCCGTACGAAAAAGCAGATGCATTCGATCATCCTCTTTTCTTATACAGAACGCCAGTTATCCAATTAGCGAAAAACTATTTCTTCTCTTCGGTCTGCTTTGCGGCACCAATGTGGAATTTACCCTTCTTGGCACCCTTGGAAGCACGGACCAAGACAGCGCGGTCATTGTTCTTCGCTCTCTCTTTTGTGAATTCAAGAGCTTCCTTCTGTGTCTTAAACAATTTGATGACTTTTTCTCCGCCACTATATTTCAGGGCCCACATGCCATCTTCTTTTCTCTTACTCAGAATATATGTCTTTCCTGTGTTGGTCGGCTTCTTGGACTCTTCGACAATTTCAACATCCGGCATTTCGACTTTTTCTTCTTTGACTGCAGTCTTCTTTGCAGCTGTTTCTTTCTTCACAGCTGTTTCTTTTTTAACGGTTGTCTCTTTTTTCGTTGCCATAATTTTCCCTCCATTTTACTGGTAAAAATATTTTAAACGCTTGATGAAAAAGAATGCAATACAAAACATGATGTATTTTCCGTTTTTTTCGATATAAAAGGCAGTTGAGAAACATTTATCGAAAAATATACCATTTTCGACAAGAGATAATGTATACTATTCGTATCTACATGTAAGCGATTACATCGAAAGGAACTTAACATCATGGCCTATTCACCAGACAAGATTCGAAACGTTGCCGTCGTCGGACATCAGGGAAGCGGTAAAACCACTCTTATTGAATCCCTCGCATTCAAAAGCGGTCTAATCAGCAAGAAGGGTTCTATCGAAGATGGGACAACATTGTCCGATTTCCTTCCTGACGAAAAGAAAAAGCTCAGTTCGCTTTCCAGTTCTGTCATTCCGATTACATACAATGATTACAAGTTCAATCTGATCGATCTGCCCGGCAACGATGACTTCATCTATGAAACATTAAGCATCACCCGTCTTATCAAAGGCGCAGTCCTTGTCATCGATGCAGCAAAAGGAGTACAGATCGGTACCATCAAGAATTTCCAGACTCTGAAGAAGAGAAATATCCCGATTTTCATCTTTGTCAATAAAATGGACAAAGAGAATGTCGATTTCCCCGCCTTATATGAAGACATCAAAGAGAAGCTGAACAAGAACTGCGTTCCCTTCTCCTATCCTATCGGTAAAGTCGATTCCTTCGACGGATTCATCAACATCCCCGATATGAAGGCAAGAAAGTACAACGGAAAAGATTGCGTCGATGATGTCATCTATGAAGAGAAGAGACAGGTCGTCTTCGAACTTCACAACCGTCTTGCAGAAGCAGTTGCGACAACAAGCGACGAATTATTGGAAAAATTCTTCTCCGGTGAGCCGTTAAGCAATGATGAAATCAGAAAAGGTTTAAGACACGGTGTCTTAAACGGCGAGCTCTTCCCCATCATCGTCGGATCTGCAGCCAAGGACATCGGTGTCAATACTTTGATGGATATGTTCATCGATTACCTCCCCTGCCCCAGCGACTTGCATCCGATTGCAGCAACTGACAAAGACGGAAACGAACTTCTTGTCAAGACAGAAACCGATGCCAAGACATCGCTTTGTGTCTTCAAAAACAGCTACAATCCTTATCAGGGTCTGATTTCCATCTTCAAAGTCAACTCTGGTACAGTCACATTAGGTCAGGAACTCTATTGCCCTAACAATGACAGAAAATACAAAGTCAGCGCACTCTTCTCCGTCTGCGGCGAAAAGCTGACGCCTGTTGATTCTATCGGTGCCGGTGATATCGGTGCCTTCACCAAGATGGAAGACATCCGTCTTTCCTATAGTCTTTGCGATTCTTCCACTTACATCAAGTTCAAACCGGTCAATTATCCTAGTGCAACCTATTTAAGAGCCATCGTTCCTACCACTAAGGCCGACTCCGATAAGCTCTTCCCCGCTGTCGAAAAACTTCAGCTTGAAGATCCGACCATCTTCTTTGAAAAGAATATCATCACCAATCAGATCATCATCGGTTCTCTTTCTTCCTCTCACCTTACCTACCTCTTAGACAAGATCAGAGACAACAATAAGATCAAATTCACGACTGAAAAACCGAAGATCGTCTATAAAGAAACCATCACTGCAAGAGCAGAAAGCGAAGGTCGCTATATCAAGCAGTCCGGCGGAAGCGGATATTACGGTGTTGTCAACATGGCATTTGAACCTGCAGAAGAAACTGGATTCGAGTCTACCGTCTTCGGCGGTCATATCGATAAAGGTTACTTCCCTGCTGTCGAAAAAGGATTTATGGAAGCACTTGAGCACGGCGGATTGATCCAGGCTCCTGTCATCAACGTCAAAGCAACTTTGTTAGACGGAAAACAGCATACAGTCGACTCCAACGAAATGGCCTTCAAGAATGCAGCAGTCTTAGCATTCCGCGAAGCTTATAAGAACTGCAAGCCGATCCTTCTTGAACCCTATGACAGAATGAGCATCGTCGTTTCCAACGAATATTTAGGTGCAGTCTTATCCGATCTCAGCAAGAGAAGAGGAAAGATTCTTTCCACCGAAGAGAATCAGAATGAAAGCCTTGAAGTCACCGCCATCGTTCCGGAAGCCGAAATTCAGGAATACGCAAACGAATTGAAATCCATCACCAAGGGTACAGGCTTCTTCAACCTTGCATTCGAAGACTACGAAAAGGTTCCCGACAATCTTGTCGAAGGAATCATGAGAGAATACGCTCAGAAATAAAAATCGGGGATGCCTAGCCAATGTCATTAACTTAAGACGTTGACAGAATGCCAGTGTTTCAACGACAACTCGGAAAAGGGTTGTCGTTTTTTCTTTTTTCCATTTAAAAACCGCTGCAGAATTTTGATTTTATCACTACATTTGGCTAT
>CAKUXT010000178.1 GCA_934700375.1 uncultured Bacilli bacterium
ATAGTATGATGTGTATCCTTAAACAGAGCATAATATTCTTTGCTGTAGTCACCTAAAAGAATAGGCTCTAGATAGATGTTGTTTCCTTCACCGATTCTCTTATCTTCCGAGAAATAGATCTTTCTGGCCTCAGAGAGATCTTCTTCTGTCTTCGGAACAGGAACCCAACCGCAGATAGCTAAACCAACTTTATTATCAGCATTGAAATCTTTAATAAGTCTATAAGCTTCTCCATGCGCTTTCAGTATGTTATGAACAGCGAGAAGACATTCCGCCTCTGTTCTTTTTTCTCCAGGGGCGAAGTTACCTAACATCATTCCTCTATAGACAGAGTTCTCCGGTTCATTGAAGGTGATGTAGTTTCTGACATCATCTCCAAACAAAGATAAAAACACTTTCGTGTAACTAGCAAACCAAGAAGGGAATTCAGGACTTAAGAATCCGCCCTTTCCCTGTAAGCACTGTGGAAGATCCCAGTGAAAAAGCGTAACAAAAGGAGTGATATGATTCTCCTTCAGTTTTCTTAAGATATAGCGATAATAGGAGACACCTTTTTCGTTGATCTCATTGATGCCATCTAAAAGAAGACGGCTCCATGAGACAGAGAAACGATAGGAATCAACACCTAATTCAACCAATAGCTTCAGATCTTCATCAAACTTGTGATAAGAGTCACAGGTGATATCGCCGTTGTTTCCGTCACAGATTTTCCCCTCTGTATGAGAAAAGACGTCCCAAATAGAAGGGGCTTTCTCATCTACGCCGCCTTCGATCTGAAAGCTTGCTGTTGCAGCACCGAAATAAAAGTCCTTGTTCATAAAATCGATTTCTCATCCGAGATGCGGAAGAAGTGCGCATAATCCATATTCAGAGCAAAGGTAACATCCTGTCCGACAGAGAGAATCTCATCGGAATCAAGATATCCGACCAAAGCCTGATTTTCAAAACCGAAATGAATCGTGGATTCATTTCCTAACTGTTCGACAAGGGTGATCAAACCATGATATCCGCCTTCAAAGATGCGGACATATTCCGGTCTGATACCGAAGATCATCTCTTTCTCAACTTCTTTTTCCAGCTTTTCGAAAACAGAATCAGAAAGCGGAATCGTTATATTGCCGACGATGAAGGAATGGTTTTCATATCTTCCCTTCAGGAAGTTCATCGTCGGAGAACCGATGAATCCCGCAACGAAGAGGTTGACAGGATGATCGTAGATCTCTTCCGGTGTTCCGACCTGCTGGATGACGCCTTTCTTCATGACGACGATTTTATCGGCCATGGTCATCGCTTCAATCTGATCGTGGGTGACATAGACAGTCGTCGCACCTAACTTGCGATGGATATCGACGATTTCCTTTCTCATCTCGTTTCTCAGTTTGGCATCGAGGTTAGAAAGAGGTTCGTCCATAAGGAAGAGAGAACAGTTCTTGGCGATTGCTCTTCCTAAAGCGACACGCTGCTGCTGACCGCCGCTTAGGGCTCTGGGTTTCGACTTCAGATACTGGGTGAGACCTAATACTTCAGCAGCCTTATTGACTCTTTCCTCAATTACGCTCTTCGGAAGTTTCTTGTAGCAGTATAAAGGATGGGGAGCGCTCTTCAGCTCTTCGATTTCTTTTCTCAGTTTTTCAATCTGAGAATCGATTTTATTTACATCGATGTCTTCGACATACTTCTTGTCATCGAGAAAGTCTCTGATCTTGTTCTTCTTCTCTCTGATGGAGATCTTATCGATTCCCATCTTCTGTTTTCCGTCCTTATCAAGAACTGGAGTCTTGTATTTACGGATGGAGATACCATATCCGATGTTCTTTTTGACATTCATGTTTGGGAAAAGAGCATAGGACTGGAAGACCATGGAGATGTTTCTGTCTTTCGGCTCGACATCGTTCATATACTTATCATCGATGAAAAGCTCACCGGAAGAGATATCTTCCAAGCCTGCGATCATTCTTAATGTCGTCGATTTTCCGCAGCCAGAAGGACCGACCAAGACGACAAATTCCTTGTCTTTGATGTCCAAAGACAGATCAAATACAACTTGATTCTTTTTTCCGTAGACCTTATTGATGTCGATCATTTTGATTTCTGGCATGGTGATCTCCTTTAATATAGTTATCTTTGTTTACTTCTTTTCTTTGTAGTAAGAATAGGCAAGCCCTAATAAAGCAGGGCAGTCTTCTGTCTTCACAAATATGCGTACATCTTTCAGTCCTTCCTTTAAAGAAGGAAGGAAGAACGGATAGGATTTAGAGACCTGTCCTCCTAAGAACAGGGCTTTGACATGATGTTCTTCAATATAGGGAGAAAGAGCAAGAGCAAGTTCGCGTCCAAACAAAGAGATTGCATCAAGAGCATCTTTATCATGATTTTCAGCCATCCGATAAAGCTCTAAAGCAGACTCCACCTTTTTTTCGCCTTTATAGAAAGAGAGGAATCCTCTTGCGCTGAAGAAGTCTTCCATCGTCTTTTCCTTAAAGGGAGCACAGTAGAGTGCATCGCGGGGTGAACCTAACTCATTGCGAATGATTTCATGGTTCTCATAGAGAACATATCCTAAGCCTGTACCTAATGTGATTCCAATACTATTGTCTTTGATATCTTCGCTATAGAGAGCAAACTTCATAAAGGCAATCGCATCATGTTCAAAGAGAATGTCTTTATCGAAATCCAGTTTTCTTCTGATGGCTTCCTTTAAATCGATGCCATAGAGGGAAACGAATTTATGCTTCATATAGGAGATTCCGTTTTGATAATCAAACGGGCCGGGCATCGTGATAAGGATGGCGGAGATATCTTCTTTTCTGACTGTCAGAAGAATCCTTTGGTAGATTTCCTGAACAGAAGAAAGGAAAGAAGGAAGTCCTTCATCGGAGTGGGAAGGCACTTCAAAGGGAGGGACGAGGAAAGAATAGGAAGAAGAGATGAATCCTGCTTTGATAAAAGTGCCGCCGACATCCAGCGTCAGAACGCCATTAGATTTCATAATAATCAAATCCTAAGACAAGAGCGAGGTCCTTCAGTTCCTCTAAGTGATTTCCCTTGGTGATACCGTAGTGCTGTGTGACACCGATATCGATCAGCTTGGCAAAGAACTCCTCTTCCGGAATCCTTGTCTTGAAAAGGCCATGAGAGTAGCCATCGAGGAAATGTTCGCTTTCAAGGACATCGACAATCGTAGCGACAATACGGAACTTTCCGTCTTTTTCGCCGACGAAACACATTGTCTTTTCACCCGGTGCAAAGAGATGATTGGCAAAAGGAGCTCCTGCATAACGGAAATTGGATTTTGCAAAGCGGGTATCTGTTGCAACGATTGTCTTTCCTTCAGGATCGGTATAGTCGTTCGGTCCTGCATGACCGGCATGGAATGTATGCTTGTCATGATCGACATAGAAAGGTTCGATAAAGGATACATGCTGTCCTGTCAGCTTCTTCAAGAAGTAGCAGGCAAGACCGGCTCCGATATCGCCTTCCGGTGTGACTAAGATATCATCCGTTCCAGGGCAAGGTGTGAAACCAGGACGGAGTCCGACGTTTCTCATCAATGCCTTATCGATATCATTGAGGATCAATAATTCGCAATTGTATTTCCTTGCGATCTTTTCCAAAGCAAGGCTTCCTCTTACAGAAGCATTCATCTTCTCTTCATCGATTGTACCCTTGATGATGTATTTGGAAAGGATCTCTTTTGTTGCCTTCTTGCATTCTTCTTCAGAGATGGTATCGATGACTTCCAAAAGTTCTGCGATAGTGAGGAAACGAAGTTCCGGACCGACCTTCATGAAGACATCATAGGGATGAATATAAGTGGACCACATCGCTTCATTGTAGGAAGGAAGAAGCGCGATCTGATTATGTCTTAATTCGCCTCTTAAAGCACAGGCTTTGGCAAATGTCTTTGTCTTGGCAAAGACATC
>CAKUXT010000179.1 GCA_934700375.1 uncultured Bacilli bacterium
TTTTATCTCACTCCAAACATCATTGCCACTTCATCTTCATCACCCCACTCAGGTTCAATATTGGATTCGTTTTCATTCTCTACGGCTTTTCTTAGCATTTCGATTGATGGCTTTGCATATATTTTTGTTGTATCAATTTGAGAATGCCCAAGCATTCTCGAAACCAATTCCAAGGGGATTCCATCCTGATACAGATGGGTTGCCCTCGTTCTTCTGAACATATGAGGGCAAACTCTGGCGGGGATACTCGGATAAGATTCCCTTACTAGGTCGGCATATTTCTGCAAGAAGGTTTCGACTGTGGAGGCCGATATCTTATTTTTGTTGCCTTTGATAGTTGTATAGAACAAGTATTCGCAGTCATTGTTTCTGTGATACAAATTCAACTGATTCATTATATGATCAACGGCCACAGAAGAAAGGCCGACGATTCTTTCTTTATCGCCTTTTCCATGTATCAAGCAGTACGGTTCCTTTACATTGAGATACAAATCTGAAGTCTTCAAATTTATAATCTCACTGACCCTCATCGCCGTCTCATAAAGGAGAACCATAATAGTGATGTTTCGGATGCCGATTTTATTCTTCCTAGGGACTTCAAACATCATTTTCAGGGCAGTATCATCCAAGCATTCTCTTTCCACTTTTGGCTGTCTAAAGGTCGGAATATGACTGATGGACAATGCCATCCCCTGATACTCGACATTGATATCTGAGACATAATACAAATATCCTTTAATGGCTGTGACATGATGGTTTATTGTCGAATTCGAGCGTTTCTTTTTTCTCAGGAATTCGACATATTCCAATATCAGGTCTTTGGAACAATCCTCCATATAGAATTGCTTTATCTTCTTGTGCTTAACTTCCAATACGAACCGTCGAAACACCGTCAGATTATCTCTATAGCTTTCGATTGTATGTATACTTTTGCCAGCCTGCTTCAAGCAATAAACGTTGAGATATTTAGAGACGTATTCGAAAAACAAGGTTTTATTCTTCATATGACATGACCTCCGGATAGATTTCTCTTGTCTTGTCTTTGATTGGATTAAAGCTGGATTCCAGCATATGGTAATAGTAATAGGTTTCGCTTATAGAACTATGTCCTAATTGTTTCGACAGATAGATCAGCAGTTTATTTGCATCCTTCCCTTCCTGAATCCATGAATCAACCCGATGGACAACATAGGTATGTCTTAGGGAATGCGGAACCGGATGAAATTTTTCGCTGCCGATATTTGCAATCTTGACAAAGCAGTTGAAATAGCTGTCAATGCTTGTTTTGGGAATGTGTATTTCCTTTCTCTTGCTAGGAAACATCCATTCGGATGTCGTATATTTTTTGACCTTGTCATAATAGTGTTGAAGCAAGGAACACATGTCCATGCTCATATAAACAAGTCTATCTTTATTATTCTTTGCGTCCAGAATCCTCAACAACGATTTCTCAAAATCAACATCTGTGGTTTTCAAACAGCACGCTTCGCTGTTTCTCAAGCCACAGGTGTATAAGAGGCGATAAAAGACTGGAAGCATGAATGGGTAATGCTTTACGAAATCCTTATTCAAGGATTCTTTATCAATGACTTTAAACAAAGTTATGATTTCATCTTTCGAGAGTATGTAAGGAGTCGTCGTTTCGCCAGATAGCTTTGCATAGGATACATAAGCTTTTACGCCTACGGAATTCAAATACTCACAGAACCCATTCACTTTATTCACTCTGTCGTTTCTTGTGTTTTTCTTTTCCGTTTCCAATTGCATTGACCATTTGTCGATCAACTCTTTTGAAATGTAATCAAGACTATAGTTGTTCTGAACAAGGAATGAATCGAAACGATAGACATAATAGAAAGAGTATTCCCTATAGCCTTTTGAGAGCATCAACTTTATATAATCATCCATAAAATTCTTGTATATGCTTTTGAAGTTATAAAGACTCATTTTTAAATCCTCCATAACCGATAGTTCCCAAACTCAACGGGCATTCACGCATATTTGATGTGTCTATGGAAATATAATCATCGACCGTGGAATTATCCGAATGACCGAGAGAATATGCTGTAATGTCAACATCCTTTGTTCTGTTGATAATCGATGATGCATATGTCTTTCGGCATATATGGAATCCTTTGTATTTGTTTGGATCAATGCCATTCAGCCTTTTTATGATGTCAAACGCTTTTCCGCAATTTCCTCGATTCAGATTCTCAAAAGGAACATGAAAGCTGATAAATATATATTCGGAAGAAGACTTCGGCCTCACGTTTTTCACATAATTGTAGATGGCATTCAATACAATGACGGGAATAGGTAATACGATTTCCTTCTGAGTCTTGATCTGAACGATTTTCAGGGTCTTATCTTTGAAGGAGATATTCCTGAATTTCAGATTGACGATGTCAACCGATCGTAAACCGCATTTGATGCCCAACAAAAATATAGCATAGGCTCTTATCTCAGAAGAATTCGTGTACTCCCGGGAAGTTATTCTTAGAATGTCATCCTCGCTGATGATTTTTATCAGTTTCTTCTTGTTTCTGAATCTTCCGATTATTCTAGAATCAATGTATAAGTCGATGACATCATTGTCCTTTAAGAATATAAGAAACCCTTTTACCCTTGTTATATATGCGTTTCTTCCCTCAGCGGTAGAATGCTCGTCCGAACTCGCAAAAGATAGTACATGCTCCAATTTGACGGACGAATAATCGTCTATTCCTAAACCAGCGATGAAAGTTATGAATCGATAGATAGAATTGCAATCCATGCAGAGCGTGCTGGTTCTATATCCTAAGTTTCTTCTATAGGCAATGTATTTGTCTGCCATTGGCTTTGACCAAGGCGGAATGTTATCGATTTGATGTTTCCTTGTATGAGGCGAGGATTTCGGTGAATCAAAAAATGAATTCAAATATGAAAAGGTCCCCTTCTGTAGGAACTCCGCGAATTTGATCCCGTATGATCGATAGTCTGAATTCCGCACAATATTTTCATATACAAATTTCGACCAAAGCAAGGCATTGCCCAGGGTTAACGGAATGTTGTAATAAAAAGAAAAGAATAACAATTCATATGCTATCCTTTTTGCTTGAATGCGGCTTTTAAGGGTATATTTTTTCTCTCTCAATTCCTCGAAGAACAACTGAACCCTATCGCAATCAATTTCCTGTCCTGTTGTCAGATCAAAAGAAGCAAGGACGTTACGCCCAATAGCAGATACTTTCTCGATGTAATCGTCATGAGTCGTTTTGAGAATCAAAAAACCGATTCTCGTTTTCAAATCGGCACTCGTATCATAAATGAATTTGGCACTGTTATTGAGTATCCTTTTGGTGGACGGGCCTGACAATTTCAATGACTTTATGTAGTCTTTAAACTTGAAAATATCGTGATAGGTAATGCTTTCGTGACTCAAATTGTTTTTCTCAAGAAACAAAAAGTAATAGCTGATATAGTTTCTCAAGTAAGGCAAATACTCCGAGTTACATCGATAGGTCTTGCTGACATAATCAAATATTATTTTCTGAGACGCCCTACTCGTTTTCTTGAATTGGCTGTTATCATTTTTATAGACATAACGTGTTTTCGAACTGACGACATTGTGGTTGATGTAATCATGAAAGCCGTAAACAATTCTCTTGATGCATTTATATTTTCCTTTGTAGCATCTGAGTTTTATTTCGTCTAGCCAAGTCAGTAGTCTGCCGAAATCGCATTCTGCCATTTCGGCAAGCCTTGCTTCAACTATTTTCTTGCACTCCTTGTACAAGTAGTTGACTGATTCACTCTTTTCAAAGTGGTCAGTAAGTTGATCAACCACATCATCTAAGATTGTATTTGCATGCATTTCTTATGCACCTCCGATTAGATGGTAGCATAAGAAATCTCAAAAAT
>CAKUXT010000180.1 GCA_934700375.1 uncultured Bacilli bacterium
GCAGATGACACCATGCGAATACAGGGAATATCTTTTTAGACAGCCAGGGGTGGCAATTGTACCAATGGGCGAAAAAATTGCCTTCTTGGACTAGTCCAAGAAGGCAACCTTCAATTGTTATGTACCCTTTTTTCAATGTGTCCTTGACAAAGGGTACACAACATCTCCTAGCAATCAGCTAGGTTTTGCAACAGCCCCTAAGGAAATAAAAGTTATTCAATGTAATCTAGTAAATATTTGTAATCAGGTTTTGTTATATGTATCCAGTCACCTGTTTTTACAAAATAACTATCATCATCAATCACAATTTCTCCATCATCTCTTCTCACAACTTTATAATTTTTATAAGGGCTAAACTCTTTTATTGTAGATAAAATATTTTCATAGAAATAATCGTATCGTACATAAATTCCTTTAGCACAATTACAATTATTCTTTTTAATTTCAATATGTCCAATTAATTTAAATTTATCACTATACATTTTTAAAGGTCTATTAAAGTTTTTTATTGCGTCTTTGTAAAGCGAATCCCTAACTTTAATTTCTTCTCCATCTACCCAGCCAACAATTATTGGCTCTTTATCAAAGTAATATTCGATATTTCTAATTTGAGAATCATTAAATAATGCATATAATAATCTTTTAGTGTCATATCTTTCTTCTAATACAAAACCGATGACAAATTTCCCATCCATATCTTGACATGAAATGACATCGCCTTTTTTAAAATCTAATTTTGGCTTCTTGGGGAGTCTTAATTTTTTCTTATTTGAATTAATCTTATCTAGAAATTCTATTAAATATTTTTTTCTTTTATCAATATCCTTGCCTTTTAATCCAAGTTCAATCCAGCCTTGTAAGTTTTGCTCTATAAGTTTGTCTTTATCACAATGACATTCTAATCCAAAGTCATTGAGAACTTTAAGAAGTCCTAAAGCCGTTTCGGATTTGACATATTTATCTTCCAAGGCATTGCTATATATTTCTTTTGCAATATTTTGGCTTTCTTTTAAGAAATCAGATTTTTTATCTAATGAATTATATTTGTTTTTAAAATTGCTATATGCTTCTTGGAATTCATCAGATCCATTAATTTTTAAACTGCTGGTACTCATTTTTCCTCCCCCTTAATTGGCTATAAATAGAATTTAAATTCTAAAAGACAAGACAATACTTTTTTAACCGTATCAGGGGAAGCCATTTCAAGCAGCTTTTTACCTGGACTAGCAATCTTATTTTGTAAGCCCGTATATTGGTCCATTTTTGCAGCTTCTACCATAAACGAGAATTTATCGCCTTTGCCATCAAGATTACAATAATTTATATGAGCTCCCCCATGTTGTCTCATTGAGATTTTAGCTCTAGTTGTATTACCTTTTCCAACATAAATGGTTTTGCCGTTTTCGTCTAATATTTCATAGCTTCCGCATCCGTTGTGGACGACAATCCCACGTCTTCCAACTACATAGATATGATAGCCTTGAACGCTGAAATTGTAAACGTTTATTTCTTTATCTAACGATTCAAAATCAATAGAAACAACTTCTTTAAAACCGTCTTTGCTTTGCAGTCTATCGTGTTCAGTCAAATCCTTGGCTTTCTTCCATCCTTCTTCGGTAAGGAACGGATGGTCTGGAGTCGTGGAAACGATTTCGCCTTCCGCATTGACATGGACTAATTCCTTCGTCTTGTTGACATAGACTTCGGTGACTTCGTTTTCTTCATAGGCATTCGAATAAGGATTGAACGTCTCGACAATGTCTCCTTTCTTGATTTCTTCTATCTTCTTCATTCCTGCTGCTGTAGCAACGAGAGTTCCAGCCACGAAGCAATAGGAAGGATTCATGGCTCCGGAAATGGCACCGCCTATCGCTCCCCACATGAAACCGTCGGCTGCCCCATCGATTGCACCGGTGAGAGCACCTTTCAGTGCACCTTCCCAGCTTCCTGTTTCGATGGCACCCTTTATGGCACCAGTGACTCCTCCCATGATTGCACCGGATATCGCACCGATCGCAGCACCTTCGACGGCACCGACTAGCATGGAAGTGGCAATGCAACAGACACCAAATCCACCGGTCGCAACCACTGCGATGGCACAAACGGCGATGACAGCCAAACCAATGCAGACTTTGGTCAGCCAGCTTGGCCAGTTGCCGTTCTCATCCCCGTAATTTACAGGGTTGTCCTTGCAATAGGCGTAAAGGTTCATGCCCATCGGATTGCCGACACTTCCGATCTCTCCGTCGGCCGAGATGAATCTTCCGATGTCGGGATCGTAGTATCTGGTCTTGAGGTAATAGAATCCAGTTTCCCGGTCATAGAAATAGCCTTTGAAGAGGAACGGATTCAGCTTGGATAGATCTTCTCCAGAATCATCTTTGATGGAAATGACCTTTCCCCAATCGTCATATTCGTATTTGACAAGAATTTTCCCATCGATGTCGATGACGGAACGGATGGTTCCGAGGACATCCCTGTCATAGAAACAGTCCCTGTCGCCGATCGTGAATCCGACAAGCTGGTTTCCTTCGTCATAGTTGAAGAAGACAATAGTCTCCTTCTCTCCTTCGACATGTTTCAGGGCGGAAAGTCTGTCCTTGTCGTAGAGGTACTCTTCCTTGAAGGAAGGACCCTCCTTGGATGTTCTCAATCCGTTTTGATCATAGGTGTACCTGAAGTCATTGGCCTTGGTAAGTCTTTCGATGATGTCCCTGTAACGCTTGTCGACATCCGACATGTTCTTCTCGACTCTGTCGACACAGGCCTTGATGTATCCGATGTCCGACAATATCGTCCCTTCGTTTCTTCCTTCTTTCCTTTGATCGGATTTGTCCGATCTTCTGAAGGCGAGAAACGCAAAGACGATGCTCGACATGGATGCGACAAGACCGACGATTGAAATGATTAGGTCTTCCACATTTGAAGTTCCTCCTTTTGAAGAGGAGTGAGATTCATTCCCCTTCATCAGTAATGGAACTAAAAAGGACATTCTGGTCTAAGGATTTCAGAAATCTTTCAGACTTTCTTGAAGCTTTTTCAGATATTTGTTCTTCTTATAATGAATGGCCGTCTTGGATTTGCCCAAAATCTCGGAGACTTCTCTTTCGGTCATTTCAAAACGAAACAAGCAGTCCAAAATGAAGGCGTCTTCTCTCGGAAGCTGTCCTAAGAATTCAAAATATTTGGATAGTAGTTCCTGTTCCTTGCTGTAATCTTCAGGAGTGTAATAATCGACTGCAAGTTCGAGGCCATAATCTTCATTGGCTTTGTCTAAAGATAAGTCACCGCGTTTTATTGATCTTTCTTCTCTTTTGGATTCGTTCCAAAAATCGTGGATGTAGTCTCGATAAGTCTTCTCGTCGACATAAATCCTTGCCCCGTCTTCCAAATCGATATATCTGGGGCGGTCTAAAGAAGGCTTGCTCCAGTCGATGGAATCATCACAAATAAGAATATCATCGGAATTTTTGATGTTTTTGGTCATCAGTTCGTTTGTTTGAGGCAACTCAAAAGATGTACATTCCAGTTAACTTTTTCTTTAGAATTGCTTCGTATCAGCCTTCTTTTGCAACAAGAAAGCTGACTTTATATAAATTTCCTCTCACACCCTTATTGCCAACTAGTGTTCCGGGTGTTTTTGATCGATACGTCTACCGACAATTAAAGTTTACATTCTGTTTTCATCAGATTTGTTGCTATCGTGTTGCTGGTGTTGCTAATTTTGTTGCTGATGGTTTCAAGTAAGGCAATCGCAAGAAAGGGGAAATGTTGTTGATTAAGGCGTTTCCTTTTTTTGTTGAAATTATTGTATAATATATTGTATACTATACGCATGAGAAAAACAGAATACCCAGAATTCA
>CAKUXT010000181.1 GCA_934700375.1 uncultured Bacilli bacterium
TTCTAAATCGTTCAGAATAGGAAGGGCGTAGGCAAGTGTCTTTCCTGTTCCTGTCGGAGCAAGAGAAAGGACATTGCTTCCCTTTAAGAGCAACGGAATGGTCTTCGCTTGGACGGGGGACATTGAAACAAAGCCATCCTCTTTTAAAATATCGAGAATGTCTTTTTTCAACGAGGTTGAGCCAAATGGTAATTCAGTAATCATATATCCACCTCACTTTCAAATACGGCTAATATTATTCTTTTTCTGTTTCAACAACTTTGATGCCAAGGATATCGGTATCTGCTTCAGGCACTCTGCTCGGGCAGGAGGACATCGGTTCGAATGCTTTCAGGTTCTTCGGGAATGCAACAACATCACGGACGTTGTCAGTTCCGGCAAGTTCCATAGCAAGTCTTTCAACACCGATTCCGAAGCCGCCTTCCGGAGGAACACCATACTTCAGGGCTTTGACAAAGAAGCCAAAGCGGACATTGATGTCTTCTTCGCTGAGACCCAAGAGTTCAAAGACCTTTTCCTGAACGGAGGAATCGTGGATACGAAGCGCACCGGAGGAGAGTTCGACACCGTTTAAGACAGTGTCATAGGAAGTCGAATGGATCTTGGTAGGATCCTCATCGAGATAATGGAGATCTTCGTCGATCGGTCTTGTGAAAGGATTGGAGAGGGAAAGGATATTTCCTTCATCATCTCTTTCAAATAACGGCCAGTTGATGACAAACAAAGGCTTGTAGTCATCCTTCTTGCAAAGGCCTAAAAGCTGGCCATAGTAATTTCTTAAGGCGCCTAAAGCCCAGCAGGCCTTGTCTTTCTTTTCATCGGCGCAGAGAATGACAAGATCATCTTCTTTCAAAGCGAGTCTGTTCTGAAGCTTTTCGACATTCTCAGGATGGATGTTCTTGATGATATTGCTATTAAGTGCACCATTTTCGAACTTGAGATGGGAAACACCGAAGACATGGAACTTCTTGGCAAGCATGTTGTCTGCGTCCATCAGTTTTCTTGTTGTTTCCTTAGCGCGAGAAGGAACGACAAGTGCGATGACATGCTTTCCTTCGTAGGCCTTAAAGCCACAGCCTTCAAGTTCAGCAGTGACATCCTGAAGTCTCATATCGAAACGAAGGTCAGGTTTATCAGTGCCATAAGAATGAATGGCTTCATCATAATCCATTCTGACAAAAGGAGGAAGCTTGACGTTCTTGATCTTCATGAAGAGATAATCAAGAAGGCCTTCGATGACAGAGAGGACATCCTCTCTTGTGACAAAGGACATCTCGCAGTCGATCTGCATGAATTCAGGCTGTCTGTCAGCTCTCTGGTCCTCATCGCGGTAGCAGTGAGCGAGCTGGAAATAGCGGTCGCTTCCTGCAATCATCAAAAGCTGCTTGTAAAGCTGAGGAGACTGGGGAAGAGCATAGAAGTTTCCAGGATAGATACGGCTAGGGACAAGATAGTCTCTTGCACCTTCCGGCGTAGACTTGATCAAAGTCGGCGTGTCGATTTCCTGGAATCCGTTCTCATAGAGATATTCTCTTGTGTAACGATTGATCTCGCTTCTGATAGCAAGATATTTCTGCATGACCGGTCTTCTTAAATCGAGGTAACGATAAAGAAGTCTGGTGTCTTCGCTTGCAGTCGTATCATCTTTGATTTCAAAAGGTGTCGTTTCGCTCTTGGAGAAGATTTTGACACTCTTGACATCGATTTCGATTTCACCGGTAGGAAGAGCAGGATTAGAAACTTCTCTCTTCTGTACAACGCCAGTGACAGAGACGCAGTATTCGCTCTTGAGCGGATTGGCGTGATAAAGCTCACTGGAGATGTTGAGCTGTGTGATTCCGTATTTGTCTCTTAAATCGATAAAGCATAAGGAACCGAGGTTACGGACAGTAGAGACCCATCCGCAAAGTGTTACTTCTTTACCTTCATCGGCAAGGCGAAGCTCGCCACAATTGTTTGTTCTAAGCATATTTACCCCCTAGAATTGAAAGAGTTCCTCTTCGGTGACATCTTTCTGTGTTCTTGTTTCCATATCTTTCAGCTGGATGCGATGATCGCTTTCGATCATCAGAACGGATTTTGCATGCTTTCTGTCAGCCATCTTGAAGGCTCCGCCCAACGCTCTGGAATAGGAAGCGAAGGTGACATTCTTGCCCTCTGTTCTCAGCTTATCGGCAAGATAGGAAGCATAGCCGTCTCTTGCGAAATCGATGATGAAGTAATCAAGAGGCGTATCGATCTTGATTTCGTTCTTTCTCTCTTCGGAAAGAGCGATGATAAGGCGTTCGACGCCAAGGCTGAAGCCGATTCCTTCCAAGTCAGGTCCGCCGATCTGCTTCATCAGGGAAGAATACTTTCCGCCGCCGCCGATTGCGCCGAGCGTCTTGTTCTCAGTGTCATAAAGCTCCCAAACAAGGCCAGTGTAATAGTCAAGTCCGCGGACAAGTTCATCATCGACTTCATATTCGATGCCGATCTTATCAAGAGCATTCTTGATGTTGTTGTACTCCTCTTTGTCCGAATCGCTGAGATAAGCGGAGATGCGAGGAGATTTGCTTGCGATGACCTGATCCTCTTCGACCTTGCAGTCAAGGATACGGAGCGGATTGGTCTCTAGTCTTCTCTTGCAGTCATCGCACATATTCTCGACCAAAGGTTTGAAATAGTTATAAAGTTCTTTCTTATAGACTTCTCTGGACTCAAAGGATCCCAAGAAGTTGATCTTTGCTCTCACCTTGTGACCAAGCAGCGCCTCAGCAGCGCGAAGAGAAAGGAGGAAAGCGTCCATCGTCGTAGAAAGATCGACCTTGTTGTCGATGAATTCGACACCGAACTGGTTGAACTGACGAAGTCTTCCTGTCTGCGGTCTTTCATAGCGGAAAACCTCTCCTAAATAGCAAAGTCTCAAGGGCATGTCAGGAGAATTGTAGAGCTTGTTCTCGATGACGGCACGGGAGACAGAGGCTGTGAATTCAGGGCGAAGGGTGTAGTTCTTGTCTCCGCGCTGTTCCAAGTCAAAAGTTTCCTTCGTGACAATATCAGAGCTTTCGCCGACCGTTCTATGGAAGAGACGATTCTCTTCGAACATCGGAAGTTCGATTTCTTCACATCCGTATTTGTGAGCTTCTCTGAAAAGAATCTCTTTCAGTCCTAAAAGAACCTTTTCATCTTCTCCGTAATAGTCGATAGTACCACGGGGTTTCTTAATGATTTGTTCTGCCATATAAAATCTGCCTCCAAAATAAGCTACTTATTATATAACAAGTAGCTATTTTAGTTAATATATAATTAAGAAGAAAAGTCAAAAAACTAGTGATTCACTCGCTGAATCTGATAAACGGATTTGACGCCCATCAAAGTGTGCATATAGTGTCCAAGCTGTTCCTTGTCACGGCAGAGAACTGTCAGATCGACAGTCGTCGTGTTGTTTGACGGATGGAATTTTGCGTTGATCTTCATGACTTTGGCATCGCAGGAAGTCATCATATTGAGGATATCGATAAGAAGATTGCTTCTGTCGTGGCACTGAATGGCAAGATCGACAGGATAACCGGTCTCACTGAGTTTGTCAGGGTTCCACATGACATCGATCAGTCTTGATTTGCTCTCAAGGCGCTGGACATTCGGGCAGTCAACACGATGGACTTTGACACCCTGTCCTGTCGATACGAATCCGACGATCTCGTCTCCTGGAATCGGTGTGCAGCAATTGGCAAGAGAAATCATGACAGTATCGCCGTTTTTAAGAAGAACAGCATCATTTGTGTTCTTTTTCAGCTTTCTCTGATTGATTTTC
>CAKUXT010000182.1 GCA_934700375.1 uncultured Bacilli bacterium
TTTCATACTGGTATTATACCATAAATATAATACAAAAGCAAGAAAATAATGAAAATTGTGCCAAACCGCGGTTTAAACGGGCCAAATCCTATGAGTAATGACTATGGAAGCAATAAAAGACTTGAAATAATCGGAATTTTCAGTATAATTATTTAGCGTTGTATCAGTGAGGTATATTTAACATGGGAAAGAAAAGATTTGAAGCTAGAGGCTTCGCAGATGAATGGGCCGTCAGAAGAAAAAAGAGATTAGCCAAGGAACAGAAGTCCGAAGCTAAGAATAAAGCTGCTAAGAAGGCCGCCAAAGCTGCTGCCTTAGAAGAAGCTGCAAAGTAATTAACAAGCTCTAACTAGAATCAGCTATCCGCAAGGATAGCTTTTCTTTTTCCTATGAAAACACATATAAGAAAAGCCTGGAACGTTTGATTTTCCAGGCTTTTGAAATGTTTGATTAAGCGCCGAAGACGAAACTGCTAGACTGACTAGATGAATAGGTTTTTTTCAGCTTGGCTCCGTTATCCTGAACAGAACCTCCCCAAATTAATTCTCCTAGGCCTTTGAAGTTGTATTTTTCGAAATGATATTCAGCCATGTTGACGTATTCGCTGTCATTGTGATAAGCAGCTAAGAATGTATCGTATCTTGCCATCTTCTCAGCCATAATCTTTTCTTCAGCTTCGCCAGAACAGATGCTGCTACGTGTTGCGTTAATGGTCAAAGTTCCACTTAAGATGCTTGCGATTTTGAATTTGATACTGGCGTTGATAGAAGTCAGTTCTTTATTGGGATCAAATCCGATTCCGATGTCAGTGCCTTTGTCAACGAAGCTGATGACAGGAAGCTTTAGCAGTTTTCCAAGTGAACAGGTCAGATTGAATGTTCCGCTTCCGTCTTCGTTTTCTCCTTGTTTTGCCTTGTCGATGAGAGAAGAGTAATTGTGAGTGATACTGACAGAAGAATTGCTGGAAGTGTCATTCATTGCAGTGAAGATTTGTTTTAAAACAATATAACCACCAGTGAAGCTTTCAATATTGAGGATGTAGCTCAACAAGTAGTATGCAATGTTATCGGTGATTTCCTTCGGAGTCAGTTTGATGAGTTCGACTGTCTTGTTCTTCTTTTTGTCAGTTGTAGTTCTTTCGGAAAGAACAAATTCATTTTCAACGAAGAACTCTACACCATAGAAGTTTTGATCGTTAGGCGTATTGCCATCTCTGTTGAAGGAGAGATAAGCAGTAACTGTGGAATCAACGATGGATACATAGGCATTAAAATGCGTTCCTAAGGAACTGATGAAATCCAGGTTGAAACTGCCGCTGAGGTCGAAGAAATGATGATCGGTAGTTGTGATGAAGCAATTGAGAAGGGTATCGAATCCATGGACATCGACGAAGTCCTGTTTGTTGCTGTCATTGTATTCGATGACAGGCTTAGAGCTGACGTCATAGTCACCAAGATTGATTTCAGCGTGCAAGAGATAATCGTTGTAGTAGCCATCGATTTCAGCTTTACTGATCTTATAATTGTCATCGAATGTGACGACAATGGTATCGATGTTATCACTCTTGTCTTCGCTGTTGAGAATAGAAGAAGCAAGCTTCAGCGTGACGGTCTTGTCTTTGATGGTGACTTCCTTGATATAGTCGTTGAGGAGAATCGTGTAGTCTTTGTTCTTGATGGCATCCATCAGAGGAAGACCAGTGACAACTTTTTCAGTCGTATCGAAATAGCCTTTGAGATAACGATAGAGAAGATTGGTCTTATTGTCCTTCAATGCAGTCACTCTATCATAGATAGAGAAGATATCATTGTTATTCATGACAAGGCTGGTTGTGCCTGTTTTGTCATTGGAACCGACATCTTTGGACGTGTACTTGGCAAGCGTCTGACCATTGGTATGTGTACCAGAGTAGGCGTAGATGATTTCATGATCTGTGACTTTGTCGTACATGCTATCAGGCTGCTGTAAGAGATGAAGTGTGCCACCGAGATCCGGACTTTCTTTTTTCGTGAGGTCGACCTGAGCATCGCCGGTCAATCCGAGGTAATCCTGATACTGGCCGTCTTCGCCTTTGTATTTGATGTCACCGCTGAGGTTGACAGAGAACTGCGTCAATTCAGTCGGCAAGGATAAGAAGCCATTGATGATTTTGCTGGCGGAATTGATTTCAGTGTAATACTTTGTCTCTTCCTCGCTAAGGCGGAAGTCATTGAACTCGTCTTTGAGATTCATTGTGAAATCAAGCTGGTACTTGTTGCTGATTCTGAAACCTTTGCAGGAGAGAGAAGTGATGGAGTCATCATCAGTGTTGACATAAAGGCTGAGAGCAGAGAGGTTTTCACCGAGTGTGGAGCCTTCAAAGAACAAAGGAAGATTGATATCGAGTCTTAAGATGTTCTTATCAACATTTTCTTTATCGAGAGTGAAGTAATCTTCAAGAATCTTCAAGGAATAGCTTTCCTTGATTTCGTTGACAATGGAATTGATGACTGTGTTCATGCCATCAAATGCTTCAGATGTTCCTTCTTTGTCTTTGTTGAGAAGGTCATAGATAGCTCCGACTTCACTGTCTGAAATCTTCTGTTTGAAGAAGCTGTCCAATTGCAGATAGAGGTCGTGGTTCTGATAGGCAAAGTCAAGGCTGTGATCGTAACCGTTGAGGTTAGTCGCCAAGGTGAGGCGATAATCGCCATAATAATTGTTTCCGGAGTCCAAAGAGAGATTAGAGACATCGGCGGAAATCTCACCGCTTGCAAGATAATTGGTCTTGTTGGCAAGATCCTGAAGATTGAAGGAGTATGCGGTATTCAGTTTTCTTTCATCTGCCAATTTGGAAACAGTATTGAAGATAGAGATGATTCCGCAATAATCCTTGAAGGAAGCAAATTCTTCATCCGTATATTTGAAGAGGATATTATCCTGCGGTCTGACATTGAGTGAGAAAGACAACTTGAGATTGTTGTACTGGAAGTTCTCGATCGTGAGAAGGAAACCATTTGATAAATCATTGGTTGTATCGTCTAAGACAATCTTCAAAACGTAATCACCAAGACCGAAGGCTTTAGCATTGATAGAGAGAGCAAAACCGTTTGTTGTAGCTTCAAAATCCTGAATGAAGTTCTTATAGACGGAAAGATCGCCATTCATCAACTTTTCAAAGTCAGTGCCTTTGATGATTTCGTTAAGACTAGTGGAGATATCAGCAAGATTCTCAGCATGGAGTTCATTGGCGACAGTCGGAATGAGGTCGTTGATTGTGGAAGAAGCGATTTTGCCTTTGACAAGATTGTTCAATGCAACATAGATGTTATTGTCCTTGTAAGTGGCATAAACGCTATTGGCCTGTTTTCCGTTATTCAAATGATTGAGAGAAATTTCAAATTCTCCTTTGGAAACATCTTTGACAATAGTGCTGAGGTCGGCCTGAAGTGTTCCTTGGAACGTCTGCTTCTGGATAGAATTGTCTTCAAGACTGACATCAACATTGAAGTCTGCTGAGAAATTCTTCTTGTCCATCAATGTTGCCAAAGTTGTGGCAATATTAGTGGTGCGAGAAGTCAAGTCCGTATAGTTCTTTTTCTGTTCTGCAGAAAGACCAGTATAATTTGAAGTGTCCTGAACTTCGATGCCGCCGACATCCAGTTTGATCGAATAGGAGGAATTGATATTGATTCCGCCTTCATCGACAGTTGCTCCGCCGATGAAGTTGTAGTCGCTATCGGCATATAAGGCAAGCTTTGCACCTTTGATTT
>CAKUXT010000183.1 GCA_934700375.1 uncultured Bacilli bacterium
CGGTTATCCGAAAACAAGACTGAATGAGGATCCGTTACGAATCCTACGCGCCTATCGATTCAAAGAAGAACTCGGTTTTACAATCGAAGAACACCTAAAAAAAGAACTAAAAGAATCCGAATGTCTATTGAAGAACCTCAATCCCAATAAAATCATGGAAGAGATTAGAAAATTCCCGAAAGATATACAGGATGAATACATTCAAGCATATCTTCCGAAAGAGGAAGACAAAGAAATTTGATATAATCAATAGGGAGGAAAACTATGAATTTAACTAGAAATGATGTCGACTGGAAAAGCCTGTTGATCAAAAAATACCAAAGCTACGGACTCGATGAACTGGATACGATGGTCATTTTTGTCTCTGATGCTGTTTTAAGCATCCAGGAGAATACGCTTTTGACCTGCGATATTCTCTCTCCCTATATGAAAGCCACAAAGGATGTCATCGATCAGTCTTTATCAAAACTCATGTCGAAAAAGTATCTGACTATCGTCCAGAAAGGAAATAGTTTCTTCTCTTCTTTGGAGGGTTTCAAAGATCAGCTTTTCAAAGATGAAATCAAAGATCTTATTTTAAAGGATGGCAGTGAGACCTCTGCTACGCTCCTTTCTGAAAACCTGTATTCTTATCTTGAAGGAATCAATGGCCCTCTTTCACCATTGGAAAAAGACAAAGTCACACAATGGATCAAAAGCGGAGCCGATGAGAATATGATCAAAGAAGCCTGCAAGAAATCTGTTACCAAAAGCGGTCATATCTCCTTTAAGGGTGCAGATACTCTGCTCCTTCAGATGCAGAGAAGCGAATCAAGAAAGACGATAGGTGTCTCTATTGTCAACGAAGAAGAGAACAAATCTGCAGCTTTGCAGAAACTGATTGAATCAACCAATTGGTAATATGACAAGACTGGAAAAAGCTCTCTTTATCGCCGACGAACTTCAGAAAAGATATCCGGAAACGAAAACCTTTCTTCACTTTTCGACTGACTGGCAGCTTTTGTTTGCAATCATTCTCTCCGCTCAGGCGACGGATATCTCCGTCAATCAAGCGACTGAAATTTTGTTTTCCCGTCTCCCTGAATTAAAGGATTATAACGAAGAAAATAGAGAAACCATTCAGGAATGTATCAAAAAAGTCGGCCTTGGAAAATCCAAAACCGAGTATTTGATCAAAACGGCGAAAGAACTGATTGAAAAATATGATTGCAAGGTACCGACAGACCGAGAAAAGCTGATGAAACTGTCCGGTGTCGGATTCAAAACATCAGGTGTTTTCTTAGGTGAGTTCTATAATATTCCCTTTATTCCTGTCGATACCCATGTTTATCGTGTCACGCATCGTTTAGGGCTTGTCAAAGATGATCTGAGTGCTGATGAAACTGAAATCGCATTAGAAAAACTATATAAAAATAAAGCATCCATTCATCTTCATAGGCAGCTGATTCTCTTTGGAAGAAATATCTGCTTTGCAAAATCACCGCTGTGTTCTCAGTGCCCGTTTGTTTCTTTCTGTAAATATCAAAACAACAAAAAGGCTAGCTAGGAAAAATCCTAACTGGCTTTTTTAGATTACTTCGTCACGAATTTCAGACCTTTGTCATCAGCGGTCAACTGGACTGCTTTAGAGACCTCGCCTGCAATGATCTTGCTGGCAAGAGGAGTCTCGACATAGCTCTGAATGTATCTTCTGATTGGTCTTGCACCATAGGTCTCATCATAGGAATGCTCATGGATATAGCTAACGGCCTTCTGATCATAGGAGAATTCGATTTCCTTGTTAGCCAATCTGTCTTTGAGAAGATTAAGGAATTTCTCGACGATCTTATCGACAACAGATTCGGTGAGAGAATTGAACATGACGATTTCATCGATACGGTTGAGGAATTCAGGACGGAACGACTTCTTCAGAAGTTCTCTGACCTGTTCTCTTCCTTTTTCCTTATCGCCGGAAAGTAGGAATTCACTGCCCAAGTTACTGGTCATGATGATGATTGTATTGGTGAAGTCGACAGTGCGGCCTTGACCATCGGTAAGTCTTCCGTCATCGAGGACCTGAAGCAAGATATTGAAGACATCAGGATGTGCCTTTTCGATTTCATCGAAGAGAACAATGGAATATGGTTTTCTTCTGACAGCTTCTGTCAATTGACCACCCTCTTCATAGCCGACATAGCCAGGGGCTGCACCGACAAGACGAGAAACGGATTCCTTCTCCATATATTCAGACATATCGATACGGACAATCTGCTTTTCGGAATCGAAGAGCTGCTCAGCCAATGCCTTTGCGACTTCGGTCTTACCGACACCGGTAGGACCTAAGAACAAGAAGCTGCCGATAGGTCTGTTGCTATCGCTAAGACCTGCACGGGAACGGATGATGGAGTTTGCAATCTGCGTCAAAGCTTCATCCTGACCGATGACTCTCTTCTCAAGCTCATCCTTCAAAGAGAGAATCTTCTGACTTTCGCTCTTTGTCAGCTTGCTGACAGGAATTCCAGTCTGGGAAGAGATGACCTGTGCGACGGTTTCATCTGTCACACAATCAGAAAGCATGGTGCTTTCCTTTGTCATTTCTTTGGCTTTCTTCAATTTGTCCTGAAGTTCAGGGATATCCTTGTTCTGAAGTCTAGCGGCAGTATTGTAATCGGCATCCTGCATAGCCTTCTGCAAATTGAGAGAAGCAATATCAAGTTGCTTCTTGATCTCTTTCTGTTTTTCAGCTTCACCCTTTTCAGCTTTCCACTGAGCAAAGAGATGATCCTTCTTGGAAGTGAGTTCACTGATTTCCTTCTCCATATCTTCAAGTCTCTTTACTGCGTTTTCGCTGTGATCGTTCTTCAAAGAGACCTTTTCGATCTGAAGCTGCATCAGCTTTCTGTTGACTTCATCCAATTCTTCCGGCATCGTATCGATCTGCATTCTCACTTTCGCGCAAGCCTCATCAATCAAGTCGATTGCCTTATCAGGCAAGAAACGATCGGTGATGTAACGCTTGGAAAGTGTAACAGCAGCGATGATGGCATCATCGGTGATTTCAACACCATGATGCTGTTCATAACGATCCTTGATACCACGAAGAATCGCGATAGAGTCTTCGACAGTCGGTTCATCGATCAGAACCTTCTGCATACGTCTTGCGAATGCAGGATCCTTTTCAATGTATTTTCTGTATTCGTTCAGTGTAGTAGCACCGATACAATGCAGTTCACCGCGGGCCAAAAGCGGTTTTAAGATGTTAGCGGCATCAAGAGAAGAATCTCCTCCTGCACCAGCACCGACCAGGGTATGAATCTCATCGATGAAAAGAATGATTCTGCCTTCGCTCTTGCTGACTTCCTTCATGACGGCTTTCAGTCTCTCTTCGAATTCGCCACGGTATTTAGCACCAGCGATCAAAGAACCGATATCAAGTTCCCAAATGGTTTTATCCTTCAAAGTTTCAGGAACATCGCCTTTGAAGATACGCCAAGCAAGACCTTCGACGACAGCGGTCTTACCGACACCAGGATCACCAATCAGAACAGGGTTGTTCTTGCTCTTTCTGGAAAGGATCTCCATGACACGTCTGATTTCTTCGTCTCTTCCGATGACAGGATCGATCTTGCCGTCAGCGACAGAAGCGACAAGGTCTCTTCCGTATTTCTTCAAAGCCTCGTACTGGCTTTCCGGATTATCGGAACTGACATGGTT
>CAKUXT010000184.1 GCA_934700375.1 uncultured Bacilli bacterium
ACCATCAAAAAAGCCGCCTCCGAAGCAGGAAACGGCATTTTCATCTACATGGTAGTATAAACCATGAAAAGTTTGGGTTTCAAAGATGTCGGCAATCTTAACAAGCAATCTGTAGTCATAGACGCCTTTCTGAATCCATTTCCTTACGGTTCTCTCATCATAATCGACAATCTCGGCAAACTTAGCTTGGGTAAGACCTTTTTCTTTGATATGACGTTTAATCACTTCGCCATTGTTGGCGAGACATGATTGTGCCATGAGCAAGTTCCTCCTTTGCTAAGCTTTCGCAAGGCTCCGAAGGACTTTCCAGCACGCTTTCATTATATCAAAGAAAAGTGTGATTTTGATTATCAAGCGAGTTCGATAATTTTATAGATGAACATTTTAAAGCAGTGTTTTACCGAATTTTTCATTAAAATCATCATATGTCATCAATTTTCTACCCATGTTGTCCCAAACAAGAGTAATCGTTTTATTTGCATCATTCTTATTAGTGTATAAGATGAAATTGCCATACATAGAAAACAGATTCGAATAAGAGAAAATCGTACAGATTGTCAATCCGAGCAGAAGAATCTCTAAAATAGTTGCAACAATTGACATAGGCCCCTTATTCAGGCACCACATCATAATGATATTTGCAACACAAGCTATATTCGAGATTCTTCTAAACCATAAGAATGATTTCTTATAGGAATAAATTCGCCATGTGCCATCCCTATCCTGTTTGAAATTTTCGCAGGAATGACTTTTAAGGTCTGTATCAAGCATTCTCTTTTTGAAATTAAACGAATAAGCAGTCATAGCTATACAAAAAGCAAGCCATATATTTTCAAAGAGAGTAAATGTCGAATATAAACCGATGGCAACCGAGGTAAAGACAGTGGATAACACTGCTGCAAAAATAAGCAGCACCATATTTAGGCAAAGCAGTCTTTTGGTTTTTGAAAAGTCTTGATCTGGTCCAAACCAGAGATACTCTTTCTTAGCTCCTCTCATGAAACGAATCAAGCGAGCTTTGTCATCGACTGCTTTTTGAGTTTTAGCATTTGAATCGCTTGATTTTCTCTCCTGATTCTTCGATTCATTGAATGCCTTTATGAGCTCATCTATTTTCTCATCAACAGAATCCAATTTTCGGTCTTGAGAATCAAGACGATCAAAAACAGACCTAGAATCATTTTCCATACTTTGAGGCCTCCATCTTCATTCTTTCGGCTTTCAATTCATCGTCGCTCAAAGAATGCCCTGAAATCAGTTTAGACACATAGGAAGTCGCGATTCTGCTTTCTACCAAATAGTTCTGCAATTCATTGAGCATATCGATCAACTTGTCCAATTTCATTTCCAAGGAATTCAGTTTGATATCCTTTAATTTGCTGATGTCTTGAGTCAAGGCGAGGTTTTCTTCTTCCAAATCACGATTATCTTTGTCCTTTTTCTCGATGATTGTTTTTAATTTAGCAATATTAACTTCTGACATTTGTTTTTCATCAGCAGCCAATAACAGTTCATTCTTGAGTGTTTCCGCTTCTTCTTTCAGTTCTTTGTTTTCTCTTTCAGCCTGACCGAACTGTTTCACAAGATAATCGACATCTAAAGGATCAGTGGGATTGATACCGACAGTATTTGCATATCTGATAATCAGAGCATCGAATATTTTCATGTAATTGATGACAGCATCAATGCTGACATTCTTCTCAAGATGATGCTTGTGCTTGTTTATTTTCTGCGAATAGTCAGAGAATTTACCATAGGTGTATTCATCAATTCCAAGCTTCTCGATGAGAATGTTCTTCATTTCTACTTTTTTGACAAGATGTCCGCAAGTGATATTGTCTTCATATTTATATTCGAATATATCCGCAATCGATTTCATCGTTTCTTCTAATAAATCCAAATAGGAATCATAAAAAGAATTCGATGATGAACGGACGTTTCTCATAACCGTGAGATACCTAGAATTGATTCTCTCATCCAGCACTTTTAGAAATTGATACATAGAGTATTACCTCATCTTTGCTAAATCCATAACATATCGAATATATTTAGAGCCTTTCATGATTTCTTGCTTTGGCCTATCAACAAAATCATGTGCTATCTTTCTATATTTTTCAGAAGGAATCGAATATCCTATATTTTCCAATTCCGTTTTCAATTTTCGATAGTCATTTCTCGGAGAACTAACTTGTAGATATGACGCGAGACTACGAATGATTCTTTTACTTTCACCAAACCCTATGACTGAATCGATACGGTCTAACAATAAAGAATTGTAATAAAGCACATCTTCTAGTTCCATGTCATGAATCTTGTAAATATATTTATCATTCGGGCTGAATATCCCTTGTTGAGCTTTCTCTATATTTTCGTATAGAACCTTGTTCTTTTCAATGAGGCATTTGTCAATAAAACCAGATGGCCAAATATCCGGAAGAGGAAGATGAAACTGACTAGTCCATTGCTCATCTTTATCAAAAATTCTAAAGAATGGATCAATCAAGACAATTGTTCTGGTAGCTGTCAAAGAGAAAAAATAGAAATTCGCACGAACCTCGGAGCCATTCATCATGCATTGATAAATGAACAGTTTTTGTTCATCTGAATAATTGGGATTCTCTAAAAGAGAGAGGTAGAATCCTGGTTTCAACAATTCCATTTGTGTCCAATTAGAAGTCAAAAATTTGGATGGATCGTGTTCGCAGGTCATTCCTATATCTGTAATCAAAAAGTCTTCATCTGTTTTTTTAGAATCCCAAAAAGAGAGATAACATTGCATGTAGATTTTCATCCATTTTTGTGCACTATAGGTGACATTAGGATCCTTTAACCAATGGTCAAAATCTTCATTAGATAATCCATTGTATTCGAGAATATTCTTCAAGGTTTGTTTCAAGTATTCTTCATCATTGAGTTTGCTTGTTGGATTATCAAAATAGCCCAACCTTTCCAGATACTCAGGCGATGCTTTTTCAAAATATTCCCTTTCATGTCGAATGTATAATTTTGAATCAGGTGTTCTCAACTGCTCAATTGCAAAGAACTTCTTCAATAAGAGCAAATCTTCTCTGTTCAATATCACTTCAGCTTCTTCAGTAAGAATCTTATTGAACAAAAGATTAGCAACTTTGCTTTCCGCATTGGCATTAAAAAGATGTTCTAATTCATCCTCATAAAGCCCATTGGAACAAAAAACTTTATCCGGTCTTTTTCGCATAGTCAAAACAGCAGACTTCACATCATACACGTTGATTTTCTCCCCAAATCTTTTCAAGAGAAATTGGGGAACATAATGATTGTTTTGTTGGCTCATACAAGGTTCCTTTCAATTGATCATCACTTTCGATAGTAAGCTTTTATCAGTCTCCACTTCTTTTTATATCTCTCGTCATTACTCAATGGATAGTTTTTATAGTCTTCTCTATATCGCACTCAGACTCAAATCTTTCCTTCCAATACCTATGCCAATTGCTTTCTTGATATCTTCTCATCCCTTGAACAATATCATATCTATTCTTTATGTCTTCAGACCAGTTCTAATAACGAGACTTGTCAATAATTCTGTGTAAATCTTTGTAATGCAAATGACTTCATCATTGTCATC
>CAKUXT010000185.1 GCA_934700375.1 uncultured Bacilli bacterium
GAGATGATGCGGTAAAGGTCTTTTAAACCATCTGCATTCTTTGCATAAGCAGTCACATGATAAGGACGGATTGTCAGAAGCATCTTATCGGTGACTTCCAAGTCTCCTAAATCGCAGTGACGGATATCAGGATTCTTCTGAATGAGTTCAGAAAGCATCGCATGGAAAATAGAAGCAAGATGACCAGCATCGTAGTTAGCTCTATGTGCGCCGCCTTTATCAAAAGCGATGTTGAATCTTGTCGCCAACGCGCTTTCTCTATGAGAACGCATCTCCGGATAGAGATAACGGGAGAGCTGAAGGGTATCGATGACCGGATTCTTGATTGTCTCCATGCCATTGTTCTTATAGGCTTCGTTGAGGAAATCAAAGTCGAAGTCCGCATTATGAGCGACAATAATATTGTCGCCGAAGAACTCTTTGATAATCTTCAAAGCATCTTTGATGTTCTTTCCCTTATCGACCATCTCCTGGGTGATATGAGAGACGGTGACTGTAAAGCCGGAGACTTTTCTGTTCGGATTGATGAAGAAGTCGATCTCGTCGATGACCTGTCCTGCCATATTGATTTTGACAGCGCCGAATTCGATCAATCGGTCATAACGGCAGGAAAGACCGGTCGTTTCGGTATCGAAGACGACAAAGTCGGCATTGCCTAATCTCTTATCGCAGGGATTATGAATGAAATGGGCATCCTCTTTCTTATCATCGACAACATAGAATTCAGTACCATATAAAATCTTGACGCCGTTCTTCTTTCCGGCAGCCTGAGCATCCGGGAAAGCCTGGCATCCGCCGTGATCGGTCAAAGCGATTGCTTTATGTCCCCATCTTGCAGCAGTCTTTACATAGTCGCCGATAGAGGCAAGACCATCAAATGGTGACATCTTCGTATGAAGATGAAGTTCGACTCTCTTTCTGTCATAGGTGTCTTCTCTCAATGGATCGGGAGGAAGGATCTCCATGGAATCGATTTTGATGACCAGTTCATTATGGGCATATTGGTCGTGTTCTGGTTTTCCTTTGACACGGATCTTTGTTCCGACAGTGTACTTGTTCATCTCTTCCATCGGCATTCTCTTGCTCTCAAAAAGAGTGGACTGAATGGAATCAGAACCATCCGTGTATTCGATTGTTCTGATCGTCATTCCTTTTCTGGTCTTTCTGTCTTCACCTAATTTGAAGATGGTTCCTTCGACAAGAACCATTCTATAATTTTCTATATCTTTGAGTCTGCAGGGCTGATAGGTAGAGTTGATTCTCTGTCTCTCATTGTATTTTTTGGAGAACTGCTCCGCATTCTTTCTGTATTCTTCTTCGCCCTGAGACATAAACTCATCGCTGGACATATAGACTCTTTCCTGTGTCAATATCTTATAACCGGAAGAGATGGAATCCAAAAAGTCCTTCAATGCTCTTGTCTCATTGGTGATCGGCTCTGCATAGCCGGCAGACTGATAGAAGAAGATGACCTTCTTCTCATCTTTGATGAATTCAGCATCATTGAGATACAGGCATTGACAGGTCTCGATATAATCATCCAAAAAGGATGGGAAGCTTCTGACTTCATCCTCATATTCAAAAGACAGGGTGATACCAAAGCCACCTAACGCAGTGAATGAAGAAATCGTATCAAACAGCGTATTGTATTCGCTGACTTTCAGATAAGAAGGAAGATGAATTCTCGCCTCGATCCGATTGTGTTCTTTATCGTTGTCGAGTCTTGAAAAATATCCTTTCGCAAAAGGTGAAAGATCTTTGATGCCGATCTTTAAAAGAAATCGCTCTAATAAATTATCCATAGCTCACCTCACTGATTGTTTTTCTGCTTTTTGACTTCCTCTACAAACTCCATATATTTCTTTTCGTCAGTAACATAGACAAAGAATGCCAAGAAGACGGCAATAGACAAAACCAACATCGGCAATAATGTAATCGAAATGCGGTAAATAGACAAGGACTTTTCAATGCCATCAAAGCCGTGGATATAGTTGTTGATCTCATTGATGATATTGCCTTCAAGCTCTCCTCTGTTGTTCATGGCCTCAAGGTTTGCAACCTGTCTATTGACAGCCAAGAGATTCGGAGATAAAGCAAGGAAGATATAGAAGACACCGGTCTGAATGCCGTTTGCAGTCTTGATAGCCAAGGCTTTTCCGGCCTGAATCGATGCGCTTCTCTCTTTTCCGGTCTTTGCCTGATAGTATTCAGCAACATTGACGACGTTGACATTGAGCGCCATCAGAATGAGGCCGTGGAAGAAACCGAGAAGGAATGTTGTGATGAAAAGAGCAATCTCTCTTCCTCTGACAAAAGCAAAGAAGAAGAGGAACAAGTAAGCTGCGATAACAGCAAGAATCGAATAAAGAATCGTCTTCTTTTTGCCTAATGGCTTAGCGATATAAGGGAAGACAAAACTGGCAAGACAGACCGCGACACCCAAGCATAGGGAGAAGATGAAGGATACTGTGCCGCCTGATAAGCCGCCGTTTACGCCACTGACACCAAATCCGCCGTATCCATATTCATAATAGAAGTAAGCGGAAGTGTTTCCGGCAATCATATCCTGAGAGACAAAGACGAGGAAGAAGCAGAAGATGACAAGGAAGACCTGCTTGTCTGTGAACATGATTCTCAGGGATTCGAAGAGCTTTCCGTTGTGTTTAAAATCGATTGTCTCATCATCGGCTCTTTCAAACATCAATGCGGAATAGACCATATGAGCAATGAAGAAGCAGGAGAGAAGGACGATCATCATGATGGTCATGTTTCTCTTTGCATTTCCTGCTGAAATGGCAGGGGACAATGCAGTGATGAGATAGCTTCCAAAAGAAGCAGTAAGATTAGTGATACCAAGGATCTTGCTTCTTCTTCCTTCATCATAGCTCATCTTATTGACAAAGGACCAGTAAGCGATATCGTTGATAGAGAAGACACATTCAGAACAAGTATAGAAGATCAGGAAGGCGATGACATAGCTCCATCCCGTTCCGCATAAAGGAGCGATGAAGAAAGTGAGGAAGGAGAAGAGAGTCGATAAGGAAGAACCGATGAAGGTCATCGTTCTGAATCGACCATACTTGAATCTTCCCGTCTCCAAGAAATGGGAAGAGATTGACCAACAGAATCCTGCCAGAATCTTAGAGAATATCAAAACCATCGATATCAGGAAGAACATCGTGGTGAAATTGACATTCTGTGCAATAGGGGATGCTAGTTGAATATAGAGAAGCATGAAGAAGGAGTTGAATTGGAAGAGGGCCTCTTTGAAGAAAGAGACAAACTCAAATAATCGGACCGTAGATTTGGGGGCTTCCGATTGGGTAAAGGTTCTGTTTTTTATATTGATCATGATTCATTATAAGTGCCCAAGTATTATATCACTTTACCCTTCCCTTTTCTCCTTTATATAGGAAATAATCCGATAAAATCAAACGCCCTTCATGAATCTTATCAAGCAATAGAGAAAAGACGATTTTTACTCTTCGAAAAGCTGTTCTCCATCGACTTTTGCCTGAACAATATCACTGTATTTGTTCTGCTTGATTCCATTAAAAGAAATCAATGTCAGAACCATCTGATCTCTTGGCTTCATC
>CAKUXT010000186.1 GCA_934700375.1 uncultured Bacilli bacterium
GGCGCCGATGGATGGATTCCCTGGAATCCATCCATCATTGCTATTGCTCCTTGGTCCAGTGAGAGGGGTGCACTACAGAATCAGAATGTGTCTTTACTTCTGAAATCAAAGAATCTGCGATTTCTGTTTTGAAACAAAACCATCCAGATGAAACAATACATGGCGATATAACAAAAATCGATCCTCATTCTATTCCCGATTTTGATGTCCTTTTAGGAGGCTTTCCTTGCCAAGCATTTTCATCAGCTGGAAAGCGCCAAGGATTTAATGATACGCGTGGAACATTGTTTTTTAATGTTGCTAATATTTTAAAGGTAAAGAAGCCGAAGGGTTTTATTTTGGAAAATGTGGAAGGGCTTGTAAATCATGATAAAGCTTCTGCCCCAAAAAACTCAAAAATTGGAAATACGCTTACTATTATTTTAAAAACCATTAATGAACTTGGATATAAAGTATGCTGGAGAATTCTTAATGCCAAAGATTATGGCGTTCCACAAAATAGAAAGAGGATATATATAATTGGATCATTGTACTCTATGCCTAATCTCGATGATTTAGCAAAATCTTATAGTTCTTTAAATACAATTTTATCAAGCGGGCTTCCTACAAAGCAAACAAAATTCACTGGAAAATTAATCAAAACTTATGGCTTAAATAATTTAGCTGGAAAGAAATGCAAAGATAAAAGAGGTGGCGAAGGCAATATTCACAGTTGGGATTTAGAACTTAAGGGAAAACTAAACAGTCGACAAAAGAGCTTGCTTAACAAGATGATGACCGAACGCAGAAAGAAAAAATGGGCGGATTTATGGGGGATTGATTGGATGGACGGGATGCCTTTGTCCTTAGAAATGATTAAATCGTTTATTAATTATAGGGAATTAGAAAACGATTTAAACTATTGTGTACAAAAGCATTATTTAAAATTCGAACATCCAAAGCGATTAATAAGAGATTCGAACGGCGCTAGCCATAGAGAAGAGGATTATTCGAAACCGCTAGGATATAACATAGTTTCTGGGAAAATGTCTTTTGAAGTAAACGAAATTTTAGATCCTAATGGCATTTCACCAACGCTTGTTGCAATGGATATGAGCCATATTTATGTTATTGATGGAGATGGGCTGCGGCCAATCACATTGCGCGAAGGTCTTAGACTGTTTGGATATCCTGAAGATTTTAAGTTTTCCGTCAATGAACGTGATGGATACGATCTCTTGGGCAATACGGTCGTTGTCCCAGTTATAGAAAAGGTAGCCGAAAGAATGCTTAGTGCCATACAGGAGGGAGAATAATGCGAACAAAAATAACACCTCAAGAGTTGTATAGGAGATTAATAGATGAAAACAAAATCTTAATTTCTACGGGAGAAATCACTTTTTCGTTTAGCGATGTGAACATCATTGTTTGCCAAAGAGATGTTGTCGGAAACATTATTCAAGAGTGGCTTGAAGGCTGGTTAAAGAAAAATAATATAGACTATGCAACAAACTCTAATACTCAAATGCCTCCAGATTTCTTTTTGGATAACTCAAATCATAGACATCATTTGTTAGAAGTGAAAGTCTTTAATTATGAAGCCACTCCTGGATTTGACATTGCAGATTTTCGTATGTATGAAGAGGAATTGATTAAAAAGCCTTGGATGTTAGACGTAGATTATTTGATTTTTGGCTATGAAATGTCTTCTGATGGGAAAGTCAAGGTTAAACAATTGTGGTTAAAGAAAGTATGGGAAATAACTTCGAGTTCTGGCGATTGGCCATTAAAACTTCAAGTTAAGAAAAAAGTTGTGCACAAAATCCGTCCTTGCAATTGGTATAGCGAATTTGCAACGTATGATGTTTTTGAATCAAAAGAAGATTTTCTATCCGCGATTGAGGAAACGGTTTTTAGAAATCCTGCAACATATGATTCAGGGGGCACTTGGAGAAATAACTTTCTAAAATCGTATAAAGCCTATTATGGTATTGACCTGAATATCAAACACTGGGATGAGTTAAAAGAGAAGTATCAGCCTAACAGGCGCTTATTAAAGTCAATCGATTCTTATTTAAAGCAGTGAGAAGATTGACTTTTGTAAACAAGATAAGACGGGCCACAATCTGCCACACTTGGCAGTTTAGCCTTATCGTCCGTCAAGGTCTTGGAACCGGGATACCCGGCTTCCGCTTCAAGAGAAAGGAGAGAAACGACATGGAAAAGAAACTGACCGAATACACAACTCATGATTTCGCTAGAATTTTTGCGAATGACATCAACGTGTACTTAGAGAAGGGCGGATCCATCGACAACCTCTCCGCCACGAACGTCTTCAATGTCGTTAACGATGAAAACGAAGAAGAACAATTCGCATTCACGAGAAACGTCGTAATGTCCGCTTTGGGTTTTCGTACCGAGGCGATGATTATCTACTATCTCATGAAGCACATCAAGCTTCAGGAAGGGAACTTCGCTCTTAGCAAGGAATCTCTTCCGTTGCTCAGGGGACAAATAGCGGGCCCAAAAGACTATTATCGATGGGACGTCATCGAATACATCCGATATTTCGTCCTTATTTCAAATATCAACATCATGAGCTATAGGCACGTGTTCGAGAAGATGGGCGATGTATCCCAATTGATCAAGGACGTGTACATGATGGTTGACTTGTGGAAGGGAGGAATCGCAAATGGCGAAGAAGCAAGAAAATAAGATTGCTGTAATCTATGCCAGATACTCCTCCGAAAGGCAGAACGAACAATCCATCGAAGGCCAACTAAGGGTCATAAACCAGTTTGCCGAGAAGGAAGGATACACAATCATCGATACTTACATCGACAGGGCGATGACTGGAAGGAACGACGACAGGCCATCGTTCCAGAAGATGATATCGGATAGCTCCAACAAAGCCTTCCAATACGTGCTGGTCTACAAGCTCGACAGGTTCTCGAGAAACCGATACGATTCCGCGGTCTACAAGAAGAAGCTGAGAGACAATGGTGTCAAGGTTGTCTCAGCCACTGAGAACATCAGCGATTCGCCAGAGGGTATCATCCTGGAATCCATCCTTGAGGGCTATAGCGAATACTATTCCAAGGAGCTCGCTCAGAAAATCGTGCGTGGAAATTATGAATCCAGGGCGAAGGGGAAATACACGGGTGGCCCAGTCATCTACGGGTACCGCATAAACCAAGACAAAAGATACGTCATCAACGAGGACGAGGCGGAAATCGTCAAATGGATCTTTGCCTCTATCATCAACCACAAGCAAATCAAAGACGTCGTCTCAAGCCTGAATAACAGGAACATCTTATGCAAGGGCAAGAAGTGGAAGGCTAACGCCGTTTCAAGGTTGCTGAGGAACGAGAAGTACACTGGCATAGCCCGATATAAGGAATACGTTTTCGACAACATCGTTCCCGCTATCATTACCAATGAGGTTTTCAAGGAAGCCCAAAGCGAACTCGACAGGCATAGGCACAAGAACAAGGCAAAGCTCGTCGATTACAAGTTCCTTTTGAGCGAGAAGCTATATTGCGGGGAATGTGGTTCTCTGATTCATGGGCATACCGGAACGTCACACACAGGCAAGACCTACCATTATTACAAATG
>CAKUXT010000187.1 GCA_934700375.1 uncultured Bacilli bacterium
TTATCTTTAACCCCCCTGTCTGTTTTCTTTTCCTCTTTATCTGTACATATATATTTATGTGGGCTATTTCTTCGTTTATGAAAAGGTGAACAGCGTTTTGCTGTTCACCTACAACCATTTACTTCAATTCGCCCTCTTGCCATGCACCATCCATAATATAGAACGCATAATTACGTCTCATATTGATGGATTTCCTATCTGTAAATCTGAATTCTCTTCCAGTGAGATGATTAGTCAGATGATATTTGGATGTTGTTCCAGATACGCCTAAGATCTCACCTAAAGTCTTCTCAACTGTTGTTGTACCTTCTCTGACTAAGAAAACAGAATCATATGTCATCGGTTTACCATAATGAAGAGATTCATCTTTTGATTTTGCATACCAGTTACCAGTTTCAGATACATCGATGAACTTACCACCTGAATCTAATTTGATTTTTTCAATCGTTTTGTTGCCGTTCATCTTTCCTTTATAGAGATAGACATTGGCGAAGATGGAATGGCCGAAGGCCAATCCGACTTCGCAGGATGTAAAGGAAACAGTACAATAATGATGATCTTCAGCTTGACTGCTGCCGTTAGGAATACTGCCAGACACTCGTTCTGCAGTCAGTGTCAGCTTAGCAACAACACTATAGAAACCTGATTTTTCTGGATTGATGAAGATCATATCATCATCGGTATAGCTTTCTTTTGGGAAAGGAAGGTTATTCACTTCGCTTTTTATTGCAGCTGTATTTGTAATCTGATACTTATTCTTTTCACTCGCTGTGAAATCATAATACTTATCGCCGTATATCGTCTTATAGCCTTCATTGAATGTCGCTAATTCTGTATCGCTCATCTTACTGACATTAATAGGTTTGCCATCATTGGACAAGACTGCAGTAACATCAGACGGATACTTGTATTCTTCTCCATTTTGATTGTTATAAGATAAGATTTCTTCTGCAATATCATTACCTTCTAAGAATACGTTATTCAAGACATAATATCTTGATGCACTTCCTGAAGTGACAACGCCACTTGAGGAAGCTCTCGCAGTTCCAGAAGGAAGAATATTGGAGCTCTTGTTCAGCTGCAATGCAGCATCATACTGAAGCGTCTTTGTTCTTCCACCGCTAAGACCGGCTTCCATGATTTTTTCAATCTTGACGTATATCTTGAAGAAATCACCATGGGCAGAATACCAAGAAGATACCTGTGTAACACTGTCATTAGGATCTTCGTAGAAGACTAAAGATGAGTTGCTAAGCTGAATCTTTTCAAATTCATCTGACATATCAGAAGTTTCATATTTGGCTGTAGAATCCCGGATGTAGCTTGTGCCTTCATCATGAATATAGACATAGATGTTATAGACACCAGGATCATTGACTGCACTCTTATGTTCTTCTTTTTTGTTCTGTCCTGTCGTATCGAATAATGGCCTGAATTCTCTTCTTGAGCCATTGTTGAGATTGGTCTTATAGTCATCGGTATCTTTGAACTCACCATCCCAGATACCATTGCCTCTAGTATTGATGCTATTTCCATCCCAGAAGTTATACCAGTCTCCACCCCAGGATCCGCCTTCCTTTGACAATGCGAAATCTAAATAATACTGTTCGTTTTCTCCTACCTTAAGGTTCTTGTAGAAATAGTAACTGTTGTTATATTCACCCTGTGTTGTATTCTGTGAGAAGTAAAGTTCCTCAGAGAAATAGACACCTAGGTTTGAACTGCTCGTTGTCGGATTGCCGTTCCAATCCAACTCATTGCCATCATTGTCTCTTAAGATCTTTGTTTCACGATTGTGAAGTCTGACAACAGACTGTTTTGAAGAGGCATCATAATCCTTTCCTGCTGTATAGACAGGATAGAGGAAGACGACCTTGTCTTCACTATTGTTTCCATCATTGCTTTCTTTATCCAAGAGAGCCAGTTCATCATAGGCAGAAACATAATCATAGTTTCCCTGAGCATTGTATCCTGATTTCATGGCACTATCGATATTGGCTGTCCATCCGACAAAGAGAAGTTTGTATTTGTATCTATCTCTTCCCATCGTAGTCGGTGTTGTGATCTCATTGAAGGTATTGGTGGAGATGCAGGTATCTGCATATCTCACCTTATAGCCATAAGTTCCGATATCCGTCGTATCTTCATCTGGGAAGTATCCATAGATCTTAGCGATGTCATCATCGCTAGGATTCGTGATCATCGAGTTTGTCTTATCACTATTTGTAACGACTTTGCTCTTTAAGTAGTTCTTATAGCTATCGACAGATAAATAATCATCCAAGGACTGCGTTGCAGACCTTGGATTATCATGGATATAGTTAGCCCACTTCGGAGAAGAGAAGAAGTAAACAGTATATGCATTGGCATCTAACTTATAGTTGACATCAATATCATCCATCAATCCTTTTGCATAATCGATGTGTTCATTGACCTTATTGGCAAACACAAAGATCGAAAAGCCTGTCCCGATAAAGATCACAGACAATATCAAAGATACAAAGGCAAGAATTTTCGTTTTTGTCTTCATAGTTTCCCCTCACATAATTCAAGAAATATAGGCTGTAAGAAGAATCTATTTTCATTGATTTACATATAGGCTTCTTTTTACGGATAGATAATAATGACAAGAAAGTATCTTGTCAACAAGAATGTTTTGTCAAAAATTCAACGAGATTGTTATTTATGTTGTTTTTGTCCGAGACAAAAACAACATAAGAAAAGAAGATGACAATTCCCATCATCTTTCCGCTGATAGAGAAAAAGAAACGGATGTGATAAACTTAAAAAAGAAACATCAACAAAGAGGACACTATGGATAAGAAACTAGAACTGGACTTACGTCAGAAAGCAGACATCGCAAGAGTCGCACATGCATTATCCAATCCAGCAAGACTGGATATTCTGATACTCTTATCGCAAGAGAGCCTTTCTGTTGATGAAATTTCAAAGAGGCTCAATGTTCCTCTGACCACTGTCGCTTCCAATATTCAGATATTGGAGAACACTGGATTGATCAGAGCCAAACTGCAGGCTGGAAAACATGGAACGATGAAACTCTGCTCCATATTCTACGAGAACCTCTCTATCGACTTCATGACACAGGTCATCAATGACAACCAGAAAAAGAAAGTCATCGAAATACCGATTGGCTCTTACTTCTCCTTCGACGTCAAGCCCACCTGTGGCCTTGTCTCTGAAAGAGGATATATTGGAAAAGACGATGATGAGAGCACCTTCTATCTTCCTGAACGTGTCAACGCTCAATTGTTATGGTTCAGAGAAGGCTATATCGAATATCTGATTCCGATTGAACATACCGATAAGATCAAAGAGATCTCATTAGGCTTTGAAGCCTGTTCAGAGGCTCCTAATTATCGTAATATCTTCCCTTCCGATATCACTGTCGCATTCAACAACATTGAAATCGGAACATGGAAGTGTCCAGGCGACTTCGGAGGAAGACAGGGCAAGGTCTCTCCTTCCTGGTGGCCTATCAATTCTTCCCAGTTCGGATTATGGAAGACATGGACTGTTTCAAGC
>CAKUXT010000188.1 GCA_934700375.1 uncultured Bacilli bacterium
ATTCAGGCGCTTTCCACTTCCGCTACTCTTTGATATCATATTGTTATAGCAGGTCCAATATTAGGGGTACGGAACAAAGATAGTTCTTTTAATGGATTGTCTGAAGGAGGTTCTTGAATAGTTGTTGTCCACATTGATTTACTCAATTCAATTGGCGCAGGATACTCAGATAAAGCTTCCCTATGTTCCTGATCTAGTTTGAAATATAATCGATCATATACATCCTTGAATTTATCCGATAGACGACAAAGCTGGAGCTTAGCATTAGTTTCGAAAAGAGCATGCCCGTCTTTGAAATCTATATTATCAATAAACTCTCTTATTAAGGAAATATCATTCAAATCGAATTCATTGATTTTATTCCTAACAAGCGAATACATTTCCGAATAATGAACCCTATCATAGACAAAGCTATTAGTTAAAAGTTTTTGTAACCCTATCGTTTCAAATTTTATACTGCATAGATAAATTGCTAGTCTAGTACAAAATATATTTTTATTATCTTCTCTTAACATGTCATATATTGACAGTATTACATTATCATCTGTAATATGAGACAGCTCATACAGCATCCATCTAATCATTCCATAAGGACCAGGATGATAATATTCAGTGTCAGCATTTTCTTTCTTCTGAATTACTTCAAAACAATCAAGATTTCGGCTATCACTAAAATCAGAATTATCACTATATTTCTTCTTCAGAATATCAATCGAATAATCAAACAGCTCTTTATTGCAGCCACCGCTTAAAGCGCCGACAACATCTTCGCGTTCAAGATAGTCCGGGGTAAAATCATCACTACCACAATCAAAGAACAAATAAGCAGTCTTGTACAATAAAATTCTGAGTTCTTCTTTTGCATTCTTAATATTGTTTACATTATCGGACAACATTATTGCAAATTTATAATGATTAGATGACTCTTGAGCACACTGACAAATATATGACATAACTTTGTCATCATTGATTAACTCAGAATCCGATAATGAGAACTTCATTACGCCAACAGATAACTCTTGATTGATTCTTTGATCGTCTTTTTCTACCACTTCTTTGACGATTTTCCTTAAATCATCAATTAAAACCGGTGGCTTATCATTTGAATACATATTCAATAAAATACGAATGGCCTCGATGTTAAAATACTTTTTTCCATCTTTTGAAATAAGATTGCTTTCAACAGAGAAGTATTTCTTTGTATTAGAAAAATGGATCATTTCATAAATCCAATCCGGACCATATGTCTTCGGATCCATATTACTAATCAAAGTAATAGCATCTTGATCATTCAAGCGTTTAATATTTTCAAAGAATTTTAGCTTTAATTCATTTGTCGGTTTATCAGCAATGACTCTGGTCAAAGTTCTATATGCCGGAATATTATGAGTTTTCTTCGGATTGACTATTTCAGCAATATATTCAAGGACATTAATAAGTCGATCATAATTATTCTCGACAATACCGTACTTAACAAGGTGAATGCCATAACAATCATAATAACCAACTTCAGCTCGATACACAGGTTCCTGATAGTCGCGATAAGCACCTAACGAATATCCTTTATCTCCTTGTTTGGCATTACCTCTGAGAAGAATTTCCAGTAACTCCAACTCACTAAGGCCATAGCCGACAAATAGGAATAAATATCCGTTATTGACCAAATCAATAAAGTTTTTTCTAAAATCATCATTTGAATAGCGCTTAATATATTCAGGCACAGTGAAAATAATTGAACTCGGATCTTTAATGCTTCCATGGATGTGCCACACTTGATTTGTCGCTTGTTTTATTCTAAGACCAAATATATGCTTTTCTTCATAAAACAAGTTTTCAGTATTGCAACAATCATCAAACAATTCATCAATATTAGTAGAGAAGATAATATTCGATATCGATGAAATTGATTCTTTCACTTTAGACAACTTTTCGGATTGTTCGGCCGAATAATCACGCTTTCCAAATTCTTTTGCAATAAAGTCATTATAAAGTTTATCTGATTCATCAACATCATGAAGCATTGTGTATCCAATTGTCATTAGCTTCTTAGGCTCTTGAATCTCATTTAAAAGCAGATTTTTGACTTCGTTTGTCAAATTGCACTTTGGTTCCTGTCGACAATACTCTATCAAATCAACTGCCGCTTCTTTCCATAAAGGGTATCCAAACAATTTTGAAACTCCAGCTCCGAGAAATACAATCAGTTTTTCCTCTTCACTTGCTTTCGCAATCGCATTCAGAAAATCTTTATCTGTATAGTCGATGCTTTTTTTCATCCTGAATACCCCTCCTTTCGCCTAGTATCTATATTTTACCACTGATATCATCCCATAATGTAAAAAACAAACAAAGCACTTAACTGATCCGCAAAGCAAAGTAACTTTAAATAGTTGCACTCTCTTATTCCAAGAAACGATATATAGCCTCTATAAATATCGAAATCAAGAAATGTCCCTATTGTGACGGAGATTACGAATATAATGACGACTAGACCGCTTGGGTTAATTTATGACCTAAAAATGTTGTAATGAACGCACAGGCATCCAAAGGCTTCAAGATTTATTCAAAGAATATTTTCAAAACCGCATTAGTTTGCATAGCAGGAATGATAAATCGATTGTTCCTCTTCTTTTTGAAAATGCCTCTTAAAACCCAATCGCTTTATGCAGCTCAATCATTCCTTTCATATTTTAACTGGAATTGTCTCATCAATTGACCACTCAATTCCATGTCATGTCTTTGCAGAATCACAATCAATTCATGGAAGCTATCTTTATCCTTCGACCAATCAATAGAATCAAAGATCTGTATCATATCCTTGTTAAACAACTCATTGATTTCTCCTTTTTTCAATACAGATTCCAAAAGGATTATCTTCTCTTCATTTGTTAAGAATGACTCATCACAAAGATACTTTTTCACCCTTCCTAAATAGATATCTCTAAAACCCTTTTTAGCTAATTCCATAACATCTTCCCAGATATATTTCTTCAACAGAGATGATGATTTCATCATCTCTATAAGAGGAATGACAAGAGCATCAAAACAGACACCATTTGCTTCATTGAGCTTTATCAACACTGTTTTGATTCTCTTGGCTTCATCTTCATTCAGTTCATCTGCCGGTTTATCTAGATCACCTATTCCCCCATAAACAACATTCAGTTCTTTAAAATCAGATAAGGCTGTATCTAACACCTTCTCAGATACCTTGCCTTCTATAAATAAAGTAACCAAGGAAGACAAAAAATAGGCAGCCCCATCACTCTTGCTTTGATAGGAAGCTATCAAAGCAAGAATGCCCTGTGAATTAAGTTCATCAAAAAACGAATGTTCAATAATCTGATTATGGTTAAGGAAAATATCAACTATCATATCCTGATAGCTTCCATAGAAGATAGAGTGAAGAATAGAGTAAAGATATTCTCTATCAAGAGCATGAATTCTCTTCATAGAGAAAACATAGAGACTTGTCAATAATTCTGTGTAAATCTTTGTAATGCAAATGACTTCATCATTGTCATCAATCCGTATCGTCTTT
>CAKUXT010000189.1 GCA_934700375.1 uncultured Bacilli bacterium
GACGATACGGATTGATGACAATGATGAAGTCATTTGCATTACAAAGATTTACACAGAATTATTGACAAGTCTCTTTGAATGTCTTAGTGAGGTTTTTGACTTGTAACATACTTATATTTTAGTGCTAAAAAAGCGCTAAATAAAGAAAAATATATGGATGACGAAAAAAATCTTTTTGATAAGATATCAAAAATGATGAAAGACATTTTTCAGTCTTTGATATGTTGGTCAGAATCCTCTTTTTTGTATAAAAATTCGGATCTTTTCAAATGAATTCAAAGGTCATCAAAAGAAGGACAAGCAGTCCGGAAAAATCAAAAAAGCCAAGGAAAAAGGGGATTATTAGGTCCCCTTCGTGTCTTTTATTCTTTGACAGTACCGAAGATACGATCTCCAGCATCGCCTAAACCAGGACAGATATAAGCGTTTTCGTTGAGCTGTCTATCCATGGCACCGATGAAAAGCGGAATATCCGGATTTTCCTTGCAGAAGGCTTCGACACCTTCCGGAGCGGCGATGATGCAGATGAAATGCAAATTCTTTGCACCGTGCTGCTTCAACAATTTGATGGCATCGATTGCGCTGCCACCGGTTGCAAGCATCGGATCAAGAACATAAATCTTCTTGTCACCGAGGTTGTTAGGAAGCTTGCAATAGTATTCATGAGGTTCATGTGTGACTTCATCACGATAAAGGCCGATATGACCGACTCTTGCTGTAGGGACAAGTTCGGTGAAACCATCGACCATACCCATACCGGCACGAAGAATTGGAACGAAGCATAAATTCTTTCCTTCGACCATGGGCTGCATGGTTTCTTCAATCGGAGTCTTGATGAGAACATCTTTGGTTTCGACATCTTTTAAGGCTTCATAGCCTTCCATCATTGCGATTTCCTTGACGACAGTACGGAATTCGCTGGTAGGAGTCTTTTCATCACGTAAGATAGAAATCTTATGTTTAAGAAGAGGGTGATTGAGAAGAGTAACGTTCGGATATTTTTTTAAGTCCATAGATTGAACCTCCATTTCTCAAAAGTTTATTATATAAAGAAATCGTTGCGATTCCTAGTATAATTTTCTTAAATTTCACAGGCTCGTATCACTTATGGATTCTACTGATATAGGATTGTGTTTTTTTCTATACTATTTGCCTTTCTTTTTCGAGTATTGTAATCTATACACGAACCAAACATGAAAAGAACATTACCATTTGATATTGTCTATGAAGACAGAGATATCATCGTTGTGTATAAGAAAAGCGGTCTTCTTTCGATTGCCACAGATGATGGAGATATGCATAATCTCTATCATTATGTAAGAGAATACGTCAATAGAAAGAAACAGAAGATTTTCATTGTCCACCGTCTTGATAAATCCACATCCGGTATCATGATCTTCGCAAAGAACATGGAAGTGAAGAAGATGCTCCAGTCTTGCTTTGAAGAAAGAACAGTCATCAGAAAATATGAGGCTGTTGTAAAAGAAATGCTTCCTTCGACGTATCAGAAAAAGGTGGTTCAGTATCTAGCCTACGATCATAGAAGCGGAAAAGTCTTCGTGACAAAGAATCCGAAAATCGGAGAGGAAGCCATCACTTATGTTCAGGCAAAGAACGAAGTCAAGATGGGCACTGCTTTGGATATCGATATCAAGACAGGAAGACAGAATCAGATCAGAATAGCACTGCATTCATTAGGTCTGACCTTGATCGGCGATAAAAAGTATGCCGGTGATGAAAATGACAGAATGATGCTGAACGCATATCAGCTTGATTTTCCTGAATATCTTAAAATGAGAGAACACCACTTTAAGATAAAGACTTTTTGGCTCAAATAGTTTGGTGTTGTAATAATTGACAAGGGTATTCTTTCCTTGTAGAATTGAGAAAAAATATGGTTATCACATTAGTAATTGATCTCTTCGGAGATAAAAACAACGGTACGACGATTACGGCGATGAGAACCGCACGTCTTTTGAAGGAGTTCGGAAATGAAGTGAGAATCATCGCCTTCGTTCCTGACAGTGCGGATGATGACGACTTAAAGGATTTCAAAGTCCTCAGATGCGAGAAAGTCTCCATTCCGCTTTTTGACTGGATTGTCACTGCAAACGGATTCACTTTCGCCAATTGCGATGAAAAGAAGATTGCAGAGTTCATCAAAGGCAGTGATGTCGTTCATGTCATGCTTCCTTTCTTATTGGAAGCCAAAGCGAGAAAGGTTGCAAAAGTCATGTCTATCCCTGTCACAAGCGCCTATCATCTTCAGCCCGATTCCATCTCCTATAACATCCACATGGGACATTTCCAGCCTATCAACGCTCTGATTTATCATCTCTTCTATAAATGGCTTTATCGTTATACAAGAACGGTCCATACACCAAGTGAAACGATGAGAAGCCTGATGATCTATCATCATTACCACGGCGATATCCATGCAATCAGCAACGGTGTCTCCTCTTACTTTGAACCGGAGCCCAGTGAAAAGCCTGAAGAGCTGAAAGACAAATATGTCATCCTTATGGTCGGAAGACTCTCCGGCGAAAAGAGACAGGACATCATCATCAATGCTGTTGGTAAGAGCAAGTACAATGACAAGATTCAGCTCATCTTCTGCGGACAGGGTCCGAACAAGAAACATCTTATAAAATTATCTGAAAAGGTGTTAAAGAATCAGCCTATCTTTAAATTCTGCACACAGAGAGAATTGAAGAGAGTCATCAACTATTCTGATCTGTACATTCATGCCTCTGATATCGAAAGTGAGGCCATCGCCTGTATCGAAGCCTTTGCCTGTGGCAGAGTCCCGATTATCTCCGACTCGAAATACAGTGCGACCAATCACTTTGCTCTTGATAAGAAGTGCCTTTTCAAAGCCGGCAATCCCGATTCATTATGTGAAAAGATTGAGTACTTCATCGAACATCCTGAAGAGGTGAAAGAACTTTCTGCAAAGTATATCGAATACAGCAAGGAGTTTGAAATCGCCTCGAAAGCAAAAGCGCTTGAAGAGATGATGAAGCTTGAGATCGAAAGAGATAAAGAAGATCATAAAGAGGGAAGAACCTATTATTCGACGATGAGAGAAAGACGTCATCTTAAGAGAGTCGCAAAGAAGATCGGATTGGAAAATCCGTATATCGTCAAAAAAGACATCTATCATCAGACAGATGAATACAATAACAAAGAAGAGAGAAAGAAGATGAAATGAAAAGGGGCTGTTGCAAAACCTAGCTGATTGCTAGGAGATGCAGCAGTCCTTTTTTCTTGCTCTTTTCCGTTTCCCTCATCCATTGCCGTTTTGCGCCTTCTTCCTTTCCTCTTCTTTCTTGCGGGCCTCTTCCTGACGCTTGTTTATCCTGTCTCCTTTCTTGGAAAGCCGTTTTGCGCTCGGCTTCTTGAACTCCTCCGCCTCCAGATCCTCCGGGGCAGTCCAGAATTCGTTCGTCTTACCGGTCTCATAGAAACGGAACAGCTTTGCGATGTTCAGGCCTAGAAATTTCAGAGCCATCTCAAGTT
>CAKUXT010000190.1 GCA_934700375.1 uncultured Bacilli bacterium
GTGTAACATCAGCGATAGAGAGAACCTTGAGTCCAGCAGCTTCTAAAGCTCTGACTGCGGTTTCACGGCCCGGACCAGGACCCTTGATTTCAACATCAACAGACTTAAGTCCTCTGTCAGCACAGGTCTTAGCAACATTGGAAGCAGCAACCTGAGCAGCGAACGGAGTGGACTTTCTTGCACCACTGTAACCGGAGGTACCAGCGGAAGCCCATGCGATGACCTTACCGGTTTCATCGGAGATGGAGACGATGGTGTTCGAGTAAGAAGCGTGGATATGAGCAACACCCTTGGTGAATGTAAGCTTTGCCTTCTTCTTACGAATAGTAGTTTTCTTTTTATCTGCCATTTTATTTTATCCTCCCAGATTACATCGTTGCCTTCTTGTGGTTGGCGACGGTCTTTCTCGGACCCTTGCAAGTACGGGCATTGGTCTTATCTCTCTGACCACGGCAAGGAAGGTTTCTCTTATGTCTCTGACCACGATATGTTCCGATATCCTGTAATCTCTTGATATCGAGAGCAACCTGTCTTCTAAGATCACCTTCAACAACATACTTAGCAACTTCATTACGGACAGCAGTGAGTTCTTCTTCAGAGCAGTCCTTAACTCTCTTGGTGCCTTCAACTTTGGCATCAAGACAAATCTTCTTAGCAGTGGTAAGTCCAATTCCGTAGATATAACGGAGAGAGTAGACCAACTGCTTGTCGTTCGGAATATCAACGCCAGCGATTCTAGCCATAATTCCCTAAATCCTTTCTTTAGCCTTGTCTCTGCTTATGTTTCGGATTGGAGCAGATGACCATAACACGTCCCTTACGTTTGATGACTCTGCATTTATCGCAGATCGGTTTAACTGAAGCTCTAACTTTCATGGTTAGTATTCTCCTTTTTCTTTACTTATATCGGTAAACGATGCAGCCATTTGTGACATCATACGGGGAGATTTCCACAGTGACATGATCTCCCGGCAAAATTCTGATTTTGTTCATACGCATTTTGCCAGAAATCCTGGCTCTAATCACTGCACCTCCGTCGAGTTTTACCGAATACTTCTCGGCGGGGAGGGAATCGAGAACTGTCCCTTCCATTTTAATGAAATCTTCTCTGCTCATGCTTTTAACCCCAACTCCTTTAGATGTCGTTTTACATTGGAGTCAACCGATGTAATGATCGGCCCGTTTTCAGTGATGACAATGTCATTTTCATAGTGGGCAGTCAACTTTCTATCGGCTGAAACAATACCCCAGCCATCCTTTTCGGTAATGTATTCACATGTACCAGACATGACCATGGGCTCAATTGCGAGACACATACCCGGTCTTAAGAACGGGCCAAGTCCGAGCTCCGGACTGTAGTAGTTCGGAATGAACGGATCTTCATGCATCTCAGTGCCAATACCATGGCCTCCATAATCTTTGATCAGGGAGAAACCATATTTATCGGCGGTTTTCTGGATTGCCATGCTGATTTCGTACAGATGGTGTCCAGGATAACATACCTGATAGGCAGCGTAGAAACATTCTTCGGTGCAACGGATGAGCTTACTCGCTTCATCGGAGATATTTCCAACGGCGAAGGTACGACAGGCATCTCCATTGTAACCGGAAGCATCTTTGTTTCCCATATCAATAGAGAGGATATCGCCTTCTTTCAGAATTACGTTCTTTGAAGGAATGCCATGGATGAGCACTTCATTGACTGAAGCGCAGACAGCATTGTGGTATCCATCTTCCAAGGAGAAGTTAGGCACACCGCCGGATTCACGGATGAATCTATCGGCGAGCTTGTCAATCTCCCAAGTAGAACGGCCAGGACGAATTTCAGGAAGCAACCTGTCGAAGATTTCTCCGAGCTTGTTGCCAGCATGAATCATCATCTCCTGTTCTCTAGGACTACGGATGGTGATTTTCATTCATCTACCTCATCAAGAACCTTCTGAACGTCATGGAATACAGCGTCGATGTCCTGAAGGGCATTGACTTCTTTCAACAGGCCCTTGCCTCTATAGTAGTCAGCCAGAGGTAATGTCTGTTTGCTGTATGCATCGAGTCTGACTTTGAAGGCTTCAGCTGTATCGTCTTTTCTCTGAATGAGCTCTCCGGAGCAGGAATCACAGATTCCATCTTTGAGCGGCTTCTTTGTTTCGACGTTATAGCTTGCACCACAACTCGGACAGACACGACGGTTGGTGATACGGGAAGTGAGGACTTCATCATCAGCTGTAAGCAAGATGACAGATGTGATCTTTCTGCCCGAATTCATCAACATTTTATCTAAAGCCTCAGCCTGAAAGACCGTTCTGGGGAAGCCATCAAGAAGGAATCCTTCTTTGCAATCTTCCTGAGAGAGTCTCTCCTCCACTAATCCAATGGTTACTTCATCAGGAACAAGAAGTCCCTTATTGATGTATTCACTGGCTTTGAGGCCTAATGGAGTCTTATTACTGATTGCGGCGCGGAACATATCGCCAGTAGAGATGTGAGGAATCTTATATGTCTTCACAATCAACTCTGACTGGGTTCCCTTGCCAGCAGCAGGGGGACCCATCAGAATGATATTGAGACCATGATTATTTTTGTTGTTCATTTTTTACAGCTCGCTTTCTGCATATCCATGACCAGCAAGGATACCATTGATCTGGTTGTAGACTTCTAATGCGACACCGACGACGATGATAAGTCCTGTACCGCCTAAAGATAAGGAGGAGGGGACTGCACCGGTAAGAGACAGAATGACAGGAATCAAAGCGATAAAGGTCAGAGCCATGGATCCGATGAATGTCATACGGTTCAGGGTTTTGGAGATGTAACGCTCTGTTTCTGTACCCGGCTTGATACCAGTGATGTACGTGCCAGATGTCTGGAAGTTTTCGGCGATTCGTTCGGGGTTGATTTCAAGCTGTGCATAGAAGAAGGAGAATGCGATGATGAGTACAGCATAGATGATCGTGCCCCAAGGGAAGGAGAAGTTGTCTCCCATTTTCGTCATAGCCTGATAATTGAAGACTTCTTCGATCTTTTCGGCCCAGGCAGGCGGGTTACCATTGGAGAACAAGGAGATGATAATACTCGGTGCGACCATGATAGAGCTTGCGAAGATGACCGGCATAACAGAAGAAGCATTGACCTTGATAGGTAAGAATGAAGCTTGCTGAGAGGAAAGTTCATTGGACTGCGATGTATTCGAATGGGATACAGGGAGTTTTCTGACGGACTTTTCAATGAACGTAACGAAGACAACGATAAGAACTAAGGCCAAGAGGTAGACAGCTAACTGAACTGCACCCTGAAGGATGAGTGTCGCATCGCCTTTATCGACCTTGGAACTAGACAAATAGGTTTCAAACGCACCAGTGATTTGGTTAGGAAGGGTAGAAATGATACCCGCGAAGATCATCATGGAGATACCGTTTCCGATACCTTTGTCTGTGATCTGGTCGCCTAACCAAGTGAGGATCATAGTACCAG
>CAKUXT010000191.1 GCA_934700375.1 uncultured Bacilli bacterium
TCATCTCTCATACCTTGAATCCTGAGAAGGCTAAGATGGTCAAGGATATGATCGAAGAAAAATATCAGTTCAAAGAGATCATCATCAGAGACAATTCTCTTGTCAATTCCTACTACGGCTTAACCGGCTGTGTCATGGTCTCCTTCTAAAAGACAAAACTACATTTAAGACCTATTGTCAAGAATAGACAATAGGTCTTTTTCTCTTTATAATATTCTTAGTCCGAGCAAGATCAGGAGGCAAGTATGGATATCACTGACTTTCAGAATGCAATCATCGTTGCAGATCGAGATTATTTTAATCTCCTCTTACAGAAAAAGAAGGCGTTTCAAAACTTATCCTTTAAGCTTATGGATAAAGAAGAGGTGATCGATAAACTCTCTTTTTCCTATGGAGAAGATCCCCTTCCTTATCTTGTTTATGAGAAGAAGATGGACTATTCGACAGCGAAGAAATACATGAAGATTCTCCGTGTCGCAGATAGAGACAAAAGCGAGAGACTGACATCTCTTTATAACGATTTGAAAGAGCGATTCCTAGAAGAGGATGACCTTGCCGAAATCGAGTTTCGTGATAAGAAGATCTATCTTCTTGAGATGAATGAAGATAGAGAGATTCACGGACTATTTGAAAGAAAGCATCTTTCAGTGACTGATATCAGTTTAACGGATATGAATATCCTTCCTCTACGTGATGAGAACGCATTGAAAGAAGAGGTTCCTCTTTACTATTTTGCCAATCGTTTCCAACAGTATTTCTACACCTTCTCTAAAATCAGGAAAGAGGTATTAGAGAACGAAGAGAAGAAAGAAAAGGTTGAAATCCTTGTCAAAGATGATTCAGAAGAGTTCTATATCAGAACGATGTCTGAGATTTTTTCTCTCCCTGTCATCTATAATAGAGATATCTCCTATATCTCTATTCCCAGTGTAAAAGACAAAATCTCCGATATTTTCAAAACCAAATCTTTTGAATTCACAGAAGAAGAGAAAAAGAATCCAGACTTATCTTCTCTTATTGAGGTGATCGATAAATATCACCTTGCTTCCCTCGATTTTGATTTTGCTTATTCCAATCTTCTTGAGATTGTCTCCTCTTTGAAGACAAAAGGAGCAGAAGAGAATACAGGTGTCTTTGTCTCATCCCGTTTTGATTTTGATCCTAGAAGATTAGTTTATGTTATGGACTTCACCTATGACACCTTCTATAAAGAATATCAGAACAAGAGCAACTTTACAGATGATGAACTGAAAGAACTATCCGTCAATACTTCCTATGAACAGACGCTTCTTGACCAGAGAAAGAAGAGAAACTATCTCTTCTATCAGAACATTGTTCTTCTTTCCCGTGTCTTGATGCATTTAAACGATCATATCTTTGATTCTCAGTTCATTGCAGAACTCAATCTTAGTGATGCCATCAAGAAAGTCGATATGACGAAGAAAGAATTCTTCGATGGCTCCTTTACGGATAAAGCAAGAGAACTCTATGTTTCCAATCAGATCGATAAACAGTTCATCACAGACAGAATCGATGAATTCAACTCCTATGACAACTCCTATACACCCATCAAAGAAGAGGCGATTAAACATAACGAATACTCCATCTCGAAGATCGAACAGTATGTCAACTGTCCCTTTAAGTATCTGATGCAGAACATCATTCCTCTTTTAGATGAAGACCAAAGCAGGATGCATGTCGGAATCTTCTTACACACGCTGATGGAGAAAATCTACCATAAAGGATTCTCAGCCAACAATGTGCTTTTTGATGCTAAGGATATCTATATCGACATCTTGAAAAAGGATGGCGTTGAATTCGATGAGAAAGAAGAAGTTCGCTATAGCATGATCGCATACTGGATGCATATCATCCTCTCTGCTTTAGAGAACGAAAACGCAGAGATGAATCACTATGACATGGGTAAAGACTATGAAATAGACGTGAAGTTCTCTCTTCAGGATAAAGAGGGGAACTCCTACCCCTTCAAAGGCAGAATCGATAAGATCCTTACAACATGTACTGGTGATACTGTCTACTATACAATCATCGACTACAAGAGCGGAAAAGAACGCTTTGATGATAAACTCTGCTTCTTAGGAAAAGCCATTCAGCTTCCTCTGTATTCCTATGCCTTGATGAATGATCCTTCTGTCTTACCGGAAGGAGCCAAGTTCATGGGCTTTGGCATACAACATATCTTCCCGTCCTCTATCAAATCTTCATTTGCAAAAGACGATGTCTTAAGTTACAGCTGTTTAGTGAAGTATTTGATGACTGAGGGCGCTCTTGTCTCAACAAATCCCGACTATAAGAAATCGTTGAATACTGAATATACGGTCAAGAAATCCGGTAAAAAAGAAACAGAACTGAATAAGCCTTCCTTCTTCTCTTTGAAGTTGGAACAGAAAAAAGAAGGCGGATATGATTTGATCGGCGGAAGAGGAAAGAGTAAATACTGTCATCCTCTTGATGACATCATTCAGGAATCCATTGATATCTCTTTAGCTGTCATTTCAAAGATGAAAGCAAATCTCTATCCGATCGCTCCATTACAGAAAGATCTGAAGAAAGATGAAAGCGATGATTTATCCTGTTCATATTGCAAATATCAGGATATCTGCTATCACAGAAAGAAAGATGCTGTTCATACTGGAAAAGCAGTCAAAGCACATATGAAGCAGTATATGAAAGGAGGAAAATAAAATGAGCGGACCAAATAAAGATCAGCAGAGAGCAATCGATGCGACAAGCCATGAGGATGTCATCATTTCAGCAGGGGCAGGCTCAGGTAAGACTTATACGTTGTCTATCAAAATCTATGAGATGGTCAAGCGCCATGATGTCCTCCCTTCAGAACTATTGGTTCTCACCTTCACCAACAATGCTGCTCATGAGATGAAAGAGAGAATTGTCGCAGAGTTCAAAAAGAACAACTCTCCTTATGCAGATGAGATGATATCTGCCCATATTCAGACCTTTGATGCTTTCTCTTTGTATCTGGTAACCAAGTATGCAGGAAAGCTTTCTCTTTCCGATAAGATCAACAATATGGATTCTTCTCTTCTTGAGGCAAAGAAGCTTGAGTTTTTGGATGAAATCTTTGACGATCACTACAAGAACGACAAAGAGAGAATGGAAAGTGCCTTAGTCAAATACAACCTTCAGGATGATAAAAATTCAAAGAACGTTGTACTTGATCTTTATAAGAACTTCGATAAGATGCTTGAGAAGGAAAGAAAAGAATTCATCAGAGATTATCAGAAAAATTATCTTAATCGTGACTTCTATGATTCCTTAAGACATGAATATGCTGAATCTTTAAGAGATGATATCTCTTTTGCTTTAAGATATGCTGAATTTCTTGAATACAGCAGTAATAGTCTCGAACAGGATCCGTCTTTGATTCATCAAATAGGGAAGATGCTCAGTTTTAAAGACAATTTTACACAGAGCTATTC
>CAKUXT010000192.1 GCA_934700375.1 uncultured Bacilli bacterium
ATCTTATTATGCCCCTTTGAAATCAACACAAATATATCATTGGTTCTTTTTATCGGCACAATGCTGATTTCTATGATTCCTATGTTAAAAGTCAAAAAGAGGGTGACGAAAAATGATTGAAATTAGAAATATAGTGAAAAGATATGATCATTCTTCGATCAATATACTAGATGAGATAACTTGCTCATTTCCGGATAAAGGTTTTTTTGTTATAGTTGGAGAAACTGGGAGCGGAAAAAGCACGTTTTTGAAATCATTGGCAGGTATGATAAATGTTGAGGGAACGATATTATTAGATGGTAAAAAGCCCTCGGATGTTCGCGCGTCTGATATCGGATTTGTATTTCAGGATTTTAAGCTGGTGAAGAATGAAACCGTCATTCAATCGGTTATGGATAGTCCAATAGCTGCGGGCTTTAATGAAAATGATTCCCGTCTTATGGCTGAAACCGCATTGTTGACTTGTGGGGTTAGCTCCTTGGAAGAAAAAATGTGTTCAGCTTTATCGTTTGGGCAAATGCAAAGAGTAGGCATCGCAAGAGCGATTGCGAAGAAGCCGCGCTATTTGCTTGCGGATGAACCTACTGGCAATTTGGATGAGGAAAACGCAAAAAACATTATGAGATTGTTGTATGAAATCTCTTCCGATGCACTTGTTATTGTTGTGACACATCAATTGAAAATGGCGCAATCTTATGCTGATGCTGTTTTCTCTATGTCAAACGGTAAACTTGTTGAAATGGATTTGAAAAAAGATAAAGAATTCATTGATAGAAAAGAAAATGTTTTACTTGAAAATGAAAGCGAAAATTTAAAAACAGAGAAAAAGACAAGACAATGGAAATGGATATTCAGGAGAAGAACGGCTGAAATGCAAAGACATTGGATTGTTGCTCTTATGCTTTTTCTATTATCTATTGGGACAGGTATGTCCTTACAAATGGTAGATGATTCTATTCGCAGTTATGAAGGGGTAAAAGCAGAAAACTATACAGAGGACACGTATACTATTTCTTCTGATACTATGCTGCAAATTGATAAAAAGGAATTACTTGAACTTTTTTCGGATTCGGAATGTTCCCTTTTAGATCCGTGTAATCTTGTTGTCAGTCAGAAAACGGGAATAAAAGTGAATGAGAACAATTTCTCATTTGCTTCTTTGCCAGCCTATGAAAGAAAAACCAAAAATGAATTTTCAATATATGTGTTAAGCTACGATAAAGCGCTAAAATGCGATTTTTCTTCTAAGGTGCCCGCACCGAAGGACGGAGTCGTCATTGATCAATGCATAATAGATAAAGTTAGCAATAGTATTATTGATAGTGACAATATTCTTGGTGGACAATTCACGCTGTATAAGCAAAAACTGAATGGGGGATTCGATCCTGAATCTTGGGAAATTACTGGCATTTCTCAAACGGGATTTCCATTTATTTTTATGGATGGTGTGGATTCTTTGTCTTTTAATTATCACTATCGCGAAGGATTCTCTCATCCTCTTACAGAGGCATCTGAATTAGAATTGATCGATGCCAATAAATTGCCTTCTGGCTATTCTATTGCTGAAAAAAGCACAAATAAAGAGAAGCCGCTTCTTTTCCTTAACAAAAAAGCAAGAGAAATGCTTTCGGATTGGGATTTTTCTTATTTAGGTTTTGATGTTCTGTCAAATGGTGTCTTGAACTGTCCTGATGAAAATAAGCCAATAGTTGCTATTTATGATTATCCAGAAAAGAAACTTTTATTAGAAGATGGGAAGGAGCAGGTTGTGAACCCCATTTATGGAAAACAGAATTTCTTATATCTGCTTATAAAAGCCTCGAGAAATATGAATTGTGTGCTGGATATGAGCGATAAGTCGATTATAGAAGGGCGTAAGCCGATAAGAGAGAATGAATATGTCATTTCTCGTGTCATGGCAGATTTGGTAGGGGGATTAGCCGCGGCAAAGAAAAGCGTAGTTCCTTTGGGCGTTGATATTGTCGGTGTAACAGAAGGCTTATGGACTGATGTCTATGGATGTGGGGAAAGAGAATGTCTGTCTGCACTTTTAAAAGCCGGAAATTATGTGACAAGATTTCCAACGGAACGTGGGAAAATCATTGGTGCACCAAGATTGATAAGTTATGATGTGAAGAAAACAATAGAATCGATAGAAAAGAAATTTCAAGGGAAATATAAGCTTGAAAACACGTCTTCTATGATTCATGCTTATGATGAAAAGCAGGCGATTAAGAGTTCAACGACGGAGATTGTTATCTTCGGTATCCTATGCTTTGTTGAATTGGTGTTTGCCTTTTCGATTTCTCTTTCGTATTCCTTGTCTCTTCGCGGCTCTTATTATATTGATGTTTGTCTGGGATATAAAAAGAAGTCAATAATAAGCGGAACTGTCTTTTCTGTTTTTTGCAATTGGGGCATGGCGCTTTTGGTTTCAGCAATCTCTCTTGCACTATATTTTTCTTTGTTTAATGTCGTTATTTCGTGGTTTGTTTTTCTTTTAGTGTTTGGATACATTGTTTTGTTGTCTGTTGAACAAATCCTTTCTGGCATTATTCTCGTTTTGAAATTTTGATGAATGATCGATCATATTGGTTTCAGGATGAAACCTGTCAGTTTGATGAGATTTTGTATTTTGAAGCCATAAAAAATATGAAAAACAATAAATAAGTTGGGTATTTCAAAAATTTCAACTATACTTTTGAGTAGTTTTATTCAAGAAATCATGACTGGAGGCAAAATATGAGTCATAGCAAATACTATAACGAAGGAAGAGAATACTTATCTCTTGAGACCGTAGATGATGACAAAAAAGCATTAGAAGCATTTATGAGAGGTGCAGAAGCGGGAGATCCTGAATGCATCAACAAATTAGGTGAGATCTATGAAAGAGGCAATCGCTATGTCGATCACGACAATGAGAAGGCCCTTTCTTATTATCTTAAGGCTGCAGAAGAGTACGGAAATCCTGCCGCTTATTTCAATTTAGGTCTTTATTATTTCTCCAATAACGAAGAATATGAAAAAGCAGTCGAATGGCTGTATAAGGCCTATTTGTTAAGATACCCGGCGGCAGTCGATCAGTTCAGAGATTGCTATAAGCAGTCTCTTGATGATCAGGATGAATTCCCTGGAATGTCTTATTATGTCTTTGATTGGATGAAAGGCGTCAAAGTCAATGATAAAGCCTGCATGCTTGAAATGGCAGAGCTTTACAAGAACGGTGCCCAATTCAAACATTTTGAAATCGACAAAGACGAAGAAAAAGCAGCAGAGCTTTTTTCTAGAGCTGCTCTTCTTTGATTTTCGTATTTGGTAACTGAAAAAGTAAATATCGGCTCTTTATAGAGAACCGATATCTATTTTGAGTGTTCCGTTTTCCATGACGGGCTTTTTGATGAGATCTATCATATAAATCGGATAGTTGGTGATCTCTTTATCAATTTCGATATTATGG
>CAKUXT010000193.1 GCA_934700375.1 uncultured Bacilli bacterium
AGACGATACGGATTGATGACAATGATGAAGTCATTTGCATTACAAAGATTTACACAGAATTATTGACAAGTCTCCAAAACACGGGTATATTCTTGCGATTGCCATAACATCGAAGGAAGATTTCCGTAGTTAGCTGTAATATTATTGGTAATGGTATAGGTGACCGAGATATCCGTATAATCCTCAGAGGATAACGGAAGAGATATTTGATTCACTCGCACACGCCCACTTGAAGAAGGTGTTACAACAGCACCTGTTACATTAATGGTAGGATCTGGAATATTCTTTGAAAAGTTGATATCATTGCAATTAAAGGTGGATGTCATTTTAAAATTGCCATCAGTTGAAACAAAGCCTCCGATTCTCGCTACTCGATTATCAATCGAGCAGGTGGCTTTAATATTTCCCTTCGATACGATTGTCTCATCTTCAACGAATCCATCTTTCTTAGACAATTCAAAAGGAGTTATCACAAAGTCTTTAAACAAAGGATCATCAATCTGAATGATTTCTCCGACAGTTACATCGATTGGTCCTAACTCAGTAGCTCCGCCAACTAACATCCATGAACTAAAGCCGACACTGACAAGAGACACCATCGATAAGGTAAGACAGAGGCTTGCCTTATTGATAGGATGCAATGCAAAAATATTTTTCAGCCATGTAAAACAAGACTTGGTATTTTTCTTCTTCATATCCTTTTGCCCTCCCTGTTTCCACAAGAAATAGGAAGCGAAGAATCACACAAAAATGATTCTTCACTTCCTATTCTATTTTTTCTTCCTTTTTCTTCGTTATTCTCTTCACAGCAAAACTTATTAACAAGTTTTGCTATGTTAAGTCTACTTTGAAGCCCCCCCCCGATGAATTTTGGCATTCTTATGTGGTTCATAAGCGCTTATCCTTTAGTAATATTTATTGTTACAGCATAACCCGGCATAGCAGCTTCAATAAACCACTCTCCACTACCACCAAGGGTTGCACCATTAGATCCATTAAGTTTATTAATGTTTGATGACACTTTTGTTTTAGTATGCCATACGATTCCTGAAGTTATATTACTAATTCTTATTTTAATCATAATGTCTTCTGGAACATACTTTGTTATAACGTTCGATGGTTTCAACTCATAATTATCCCAGTTATCATCAACAAACGAACATGTCATACGCACGTTATGCGTGCCGGAACTCTTGACATCAATTTTTAATCGATATGCAAACCATGCAGTGAAAGAATAACTAGAATCTGAGGTCGAGTTGATATAAGCAGATACATCTTGCTCAGTCTCAGTCGAACTGACATTAGCTAAAGTCTTTTCACCAATCTTCCACTTATAGACATGACGTTCCTGATTATTAGTATAAGTCGAATTAGAGTTCAAATCAGTGTCAAGATCAAAGATAGGCTTCACATCACCGAAAATCTTACCTGTAATATCATCTCTGACAAAGTATTTCTTCAGCGTTGTCTTGCTATCCAAAACATAATTGACAACATTCTTGTCATCCTTAAGCAAGAACAGATTCTGATTGTCTGTGAAAACATAAGATGAGACAGAAATAGGTGAACCATTCTGAGTCAACGACAAACCAGTGATATATTTGGAGTCATTCACATTCTTCTTAGATTCACTGATTGTTTGGGTGATTGCACTGATGACTTCAGAAGGAAGTTTTCCGCTTTCATCTACTGTGAAAACATTCTTGCCTTCTAGGTAAACTCCTTCAATCTTTACCTTAGGTCTCACCTTAACGAATCTACCATAAAGGTCATAATTCTTGCATTCGGTAATATTGTTGCCAGAAAGCTTAGAATCGACAGAATAGCTAGGATCAGTGTACCAGCCATCAAACATGATTTGTTCAGGAATATTCGATGTAGCATCTTCAATATGATAAGAACTACCATTGTTGACAAAGTCAGTATAGGTGAATTCAGTCAAAGTATTCGGGTTAACAAAGTCAGCTTTAACATCAGAGGCATTCTGAATATTATAAGTGACCTGATATTTAGTAAGTCCGTACTTAGCATAAAGATTTAAGACTGTGCCATTCTTAACTTTTACACCACTCGATAACGGTGTGGCGAAAGAACCATCTAAATACCACCCCTCAAAGGTATAATAAGATTTAGTCGGTTCTTCCATTGAAATGGAAGTGATAGTCTTAGTTTCACCTTTCTTTATATAGAAATCTTTCTTATAGCCATCAGCATAACTGGCTGATCCGCCATTAAGATGGAATGTAACATTGAAGGTATCCAAATCAGTTGCTGCTTTCCATCCAATGTTGCTTCCTTCTTGTGTATAAACATACATAGACTTGGTAAAATCAGAAACTGAAACACTGGAACCAGATAAAACTGGTCCTCTTGCATTTTCAGATTGTGCAGGATCTTGGTAGGTAAGATTGAAGTCAAATCCATCTTGAACAGCATTTGCACCTTCTTTATATGTTACATTTGTTGAATTGGCACTTAACATATCGATGGAAGAATCAACCGTTGATGAATATATTTTCCCACCAAACGCAGAAGAAGCACCATCAAGAACCATAGTTCCTTCAACATGTAAAGCGTTAAGAACTGAACCACTATTTGTTTTCTGATTATAAATAGTAGGATACTTGTATCCTTTAGTAGCACCAGAAGCGGCTTCATCAAGATTCTCAACAAAAATCACTTTTGAAGAAATCTTCAGGGTTCCACCCTTTTTGACTGTTACATTACAGCCGGGCAAAACCTTCTGATCTGTGCCAACATTCAGGGTTCCATAAATATCAGCATCATAATAATGATTTAAGCTAAAAAAGAAGTTAGATGTTTTTACATCGCCAAGTTGAACATTGGTTACCGCCTGTCCAATTTCTAATCCAGGCATAGGATTAGGAATAGTCATTTGATTAATGCCACAACTGCCATAAAAGCTTATCTTATTCTTTTTATTGATAATTCCATTAGATAACAATGTTGTATGTTTATAATCATCAGTAATAGTATCTACGACAATCTTACCATCTTTTTTGTTACTATCGAATGTGATGACTGCATTTGATAAACCAATTAAATCAACCTCACCCCATTTATGACCTTTATGAATTGTAACTTTGATAAACCAGACTCCTTTCGACATGTGGGTTGAATTATAAACATCATAATACCCCTTTAAAGCAGAATTATAAAAATAAGTTTGTTTAACCTGAACATTGCAGCATACCCATTCATTGAACGGCATAACCTTTTGTCCTTCTTTAGGGTTGCAAGCAACGGTATAAACACCACCATTAAAATCCCGAATAACAAACGGCATTTTCATGGTGGAACCAGAATAACAATTGACTTTTGCATTCTTGGCATTTGCATCCTGTTGCTTAATATAACCCAAGCAATCGATAATGCCGTAATTATTAATTGTGCCTTTCCCGGTC
>CAKUXT010000194.1 GCA_934700375.1 uncultured Bacilli bacterium
ATACCTCCCACTCAATAAAATACAAGCTTAAAAAAGCAAATCAACTTATCTTAATTATATCGCAAAACCTGCTTCATATGTGGTAAATCCTAACATTGAATTTGAAACGAAAAGTTATATATAGCTACAGTCCCTTATCCAATCCTCATTCAAGCCCATCCATGCTATAATTTTGTCACCAACACACATCAAGAGAGGACAGAACATGAAAGCATACACCTATATAGAAAAAGGAAAATTCAAACTGATCGACAAACCAAAACCAACACTTCTAGAACCTACAGATGCCATCGTCAAAGTAACACTAGGAAGCATTTGCACCAGTGACTTACATATCAAACACGGAAGCGTACCACGCGCCGTTGTCGGTGTTACAATCGGCCATGAAATGGTCGGCATTGTGGAAGAAGTAGGAAAAGAAGTCACCAAAGTGAAAAAAGGTGATAGAGTCACAGTCAATGTCGAAACCTTCTGCGGTGAATGCTACTTCTGCAAACACGGTTATGTCAACAACTGCATAGATGAAAACGGAGGCTGGGCATTAGGATGCAGAATCGATGGCGGACAGGCAGAATACGTAAGAGTCCCTCTTGCCAACCAGGGATTGAACAAAATACCGGATAATGTATCAGACAGAAAAGCATTGTTTGTCGGTGATATTCTAGCAACTGGTTATTGGGCTATCCGTATTTCAGAAATCAAAGAGGATGATACTGTTTTGATCATCGGTGCAGGGCCTACCGGCATCTGCACATTGATTTGTGCTTTGCTGAAAAAGCCAAAGAGAATCATCGTCTGTGAAAAGGATGAAAAAAGAATCGATTTCATCAAGAAGCACTATCCTGATGTTCTGACTGTCAAACCGGAAGACTGCCTCTCCTTTGTCAAAGCAAACAGCGATCATAATGGTGCCGATGTTGTTTTGGAAGTTGCAGGAAGCGATGATACATTCGCTCTTGCATGGAAGGCAGCAAGACCGAATGCCATCGTCACTGTCGTTGCCTTATACAACAATGCACAGACACTTCCTCTTCCTGATATGTATGGAAAGAACCTGACTTTCAAGTTCGGAGGTGTCGATGGCTGTGACTGCGATGAGACATTGAAGCTCATCTCAGAAGGAAAGATCGATACTGAAGATCTGATCACTCATACTTATCCTCTGGATAAGATCAAAGAAGCTTATGACTTATTTGAAAACAAGAGGGATGGTGTCATCAAAGTAGCGATTGAATGCTGAATATAGAGGAAACAGAAATGAAAACAGAAAACGAATATCTTTCTCTTGAAGTCAATGAAAACGGCGGATGTCTGAAATCCATCTACGATAAGAAAAGAAACAAGGAACTGCTCTATCAGCCTATTGAAGAATCCTGGAAAGGACAGGATGTCTTTATCTTCCCCTTTATCGCAAGACTGAAGGATGGAAGCTATACTGTCGATAACAAAGAATACAGAATGAAGAATCATGGGCTTTTACGTTATATGAAAGCCAATATGGTTCTAAAAGACAACAAAGATATCAAAGCCAGCTTTACAAGCGATGAGAATACTCTCTTACAGTATCCCTTCTCCTTCAAAGCATATAGCCTCTATCATCTAAGCGGAAACAGAATCGATATCAGCTATCATATCCTCAATACCGATGATAAAGATATGCCTTTTGAAGTAGGGGCTCATCCTGCTTTCATGCTTCCAGGAGAAAAGAAAGAAGATGAATTCGATATCTCCGGAAATACAATTCTCTTTACAAAGAAGATGAAACTGGAAAGAGTCCTTCAGGAAGAGACAGCCTCTTTCAATATCAAAGATGTCGACTATGAAGAAACAGATCACATCGATTTATCTAAGGCTCTCTTCCACGATATTCCTACACTGATATTGAAAGCAAAGGATATCGATCAAGTCACTTTGAAAAAGAAGGATGGCTCTAGATTAACCATCCATAAAGGAAAGAATCCTTTCCTTGCATTATGGTCCGATCAGAAGTGGGGTAACTATGTCGCCATCGAGCCTTGGGATGGACTTCCTGATTATGTTGACTGTCCAAAAGAAATGAAAGACAAAAAAGAGATCAAGATGCTAAAGCCCAATGAGGAGTATGTGTTTAGCTATTCCATTGAGATAGACTGATACTTAAGCTTTATCAGAAAAGAGAAGAAATATTCCGCTATTTTCCGATAACTATCGAGAAATAGCGGAATTTTCTTTCCTTACAAATTGTGCTACTGATTTTTTCAGGAGTCATCAAAAAGGATTAGGAATAATAAATCAGTGTCATAACCCGTTCTATTCAAACCGCGTTCTTCTCTTCTGATAGAAAAAATTATGAAATTTTTTGTCACCTTTGTCCTTGTTCGATTGTTTTATTTAATGAAGGGAGAAAGTTATGGAGAAAATGTCAGAGGAATGTTTTACATCTCTTTACAACGAAAACATGCTCTTCGTTTATCGCATTGCTTTTTCCTATCTGAAGAACAAGGAGGAAAGCGAAAATGTAATGCAGGAAACATTCATGAAGTTATATTCAACTCCGCCAAAGGATCTTTCGACCATAAAGAGTTGGCTTGCGACAGTAGCCAAAAATCTTTCTCTTAATCAGCTCAAAAGAAAGAATAAAGAAAAAAGTTTTCTTTTCTCATTAGCAAAAGAAAAACAAGAGACTGAACAGCAAATGAGCCAGTCAGCACAAAACAGCATGTTGTCTTTGATAAATGATCTACCAGAAAAATATGCGGTTGTCTTAAGGATGTTCTACCTAGGAGAATTACCTATCAAGACAATCGCCGCGCAATTGAACATAAGAGAAAACACAATCAAAAAGAGACTGGAGAGAGGAAGGAAAATATTACTAGAATTATTCGAGAAGGAGGAGAAAATATGACAGACATTGAAGGCAGAATGAAAAAAGAAATAAACGAAATTCCCTCTCCAAGTATCAGTGCAGAGATGATGTTGACTAGAATAAAAGCTAAAGAAGAAAAAAAGAGAAAAACAAGAACGAAAATCTTTTGTTGGACTATTCCTTCCGCTGTCGCCGCAACATTGATCCTATCCATCTCCATTTCTACCGTGATGAAGGGAACTCATAAAACAAATGAAATATTGGAAATCGGGTTTGAAGAAAAAATGAATAATTCTTCTATGTTTCACTGGGATGTCGCATTCACTACTTCCTCACAAGCGGAAGCATACAAAAAGATACAAGTAGCATACGGACATAAATCTGATTTCAAAAATATTCTTTCAAATACTGCATATTCATTTGATCCTAACCAAAAGGTGTCACTTATCCTCACGCGAAATATCACAGATGAGAACATGAATCAAATCACATCTAAAACCATAAGTGACACTTATGGACTCCTTGACACATTTCTTGCCGATGAAGAATACCAAAGAGATTACGATCAAACCAAGAACAGA
>CAKUXT010000195.1 GCA_934700375.1 uncultured Bacilli bacterium
TAAGTGTTGCACTTAGGTAGATAACTAATATGATTTTTCACCAGTGATCCGATATAGAAATCATAAATGAAACATGGTGTTTCTTAAAGTCTTTCTCCATAAAAACAGACAATAAATCAAATTCAGTTTGTTTTTTTGCAATTGATGGTATGATGAAATCAACATCAACGACCGCTCTATTTCAAGCCTTGAACAAAGAGAGGAGAACATAAATGTCAAAGAGAAGCCGTATCTTAGTCAGTCTATCAGCATTCCTCTTGTTCGGATGTGATCAGAAAAAAACTACGCATCCTGTTTTATCACATCCATCCTTTGATAGCATCGAACATTTCAGCGCCTTTCTTGAACAGATTGATTTTGCTTCCCTGAAAGGATATCAATCCACTTTCAAAGTGATGGATATCAAAGACAAAACAGAATCGTTGAAGTATGATGAAATCAATAAAACCAACATCGAGCAGAATGAAGTAGATACCTATTCCCTCATTCATTCCAATGGTTATCCGACTGAGGAACACAAAGAGACTTTCGAGAACCATCACCACTATTCTTATCTGAATGACAAGAAATATTTCGAATTGTCTAAAGTCAATATGAACGCACCGAATGCAGTTCCTACTGACTTTACAGATGGATTGAATCAAAGCTTTACCATCAGCAATGACGGCAACAAAATAAATGGTTCTACTCAATACATCTCCGACATAACAGCAAAAGAGCACATTCTAAGCACGTTAAAAGCCGATACCATAAAACAAACCACAATTCAGCCGATATCAAAGATTCTCTCAGATGATAAAAACATAATCCGGTATTCGTCTACAATGGATGGAAGTGATTATCTTGTTACGATCACTTGCCATTCAGACGAAAACATATCCAATCAAAAGATTGAGTATCGTTTTGATTCTTCTTTTTTGCCAATCTCATATTCCGTTCTGTTCAAAAAAGGGTACGATTTCAAAAAAGACTATAACAGAAAAGCACATTCCGTCATCAACAATTATCGGCAGACAGAAAGCACCGGTTCTTTCACTTTCGGTGAGAAAACATTTGTTTCCACACCAAAAGAAAAGCAATCCATCCTATCCATCTTCGGAGAAGATGCATTAAACTGATTAAAAAGAATTCAAAATACTCTGATAATTATTCTGTAAACTTTTCTCCGCACTTCTTGCAGAATTCAGCATCCTTGTCATTGATTGTATGGCATTTAGGACATTCTTTTGTTTGGTCCAATGTCTCAAGCGGTTTTTTTGTCACGCGATAGATGCACTGCAGAAGAACGACACAGACAACGCCTAAGATCATCAGGCAGAGACAAAGAGTAGCATAGACATTCACTTCACCTGCCACCTTCGTAATGACAATCATTCCGATCAGTCCACCGAAAGATAATTCAAGATTTGATAAGTTATTTTTTATAAAGGATAATCGCAAAACATGTTGACATTATACGCCTATAGGAGTATAAAATACTAAACAGTAACTCTATAAGAGTATAAGGAGAGCAGTAAATGAGCACACTTATTTTATTCCATGGTTCATCCAATATAATAGAAAGCCCTGAATTCGGTAAAGGCAAGTCATACAATGACTATGGCAAAGGGTTTTACTGCACAGAACATATTGAGCTTGCAAAAGAGTGGGCTTGTTCAGAGGGAGTAGATGGATACGTCAACAAATACGAAATGGAAACGGATGGATTGAACATACTCGATTTGTCCTCGCCCGAATACACGATACTCAATTGGTTAGCTCTTTTAATGCTACATAGACAAGGAAGACTATCAACATCATTAGCAGCAAAGGGTAGAGATTACCTTATAGAGAATTTTCTGCCAAAGTTTGAAGAATACGATGCAATCATAGGCTACAGGGCTGACGATTCATACTTTTCATTTGCAAGATCGTTTGTTCTAAACGAAATATCGTTAAGACAACTCGGTTATGCAATGAGGTTAGGTAAACTCGGCGAACAGTTCGTATTGAAATCCAAAAAGGCCTTCGAAGCAATCAAATTCCTTGACTATACGATAGCAGATAACAGAATTTATTATTTTAAAAGAAAAATCCGTGATGAAGAAGCTCGTGAAGCATACAAAAAAGAGGTTGAAAAGGAAGACTTGGACGGAATTTTTATGCGAGATATTATAAGGGAGGCAATGAAACCCAATGATCCCCGCTTACGCTGAATATTATGTAAATGATGCGATGAACAATCTTGGCGAGGCATTCGATTACGCCGTCAATGCCTGTAAAGTAGATATAGAAACTTTTACAGGATTATTTATTGCAAGCGGATATGCTGAATCATTCGGCAAGGGCGTTCCTAAAATCATATCCGGATTATCAGGAACGGAACTTGTTATGGAAATCATCAACAAAGTAGGCATTATCCGTGAATTCCCTAAACCGCAAATTGAGTACGACTATTCAAAAGAGTATTGGTCCGGATGGATACTAGCCTATTATCAATGGAAATCGGGAATGACATTCAAAGAAATAGAAATAAGTCTGCCCGTAACTGAAATCATAAAAATGTATTCGACAATGCACGAAGCCTCGGAAGACAAGTTTGTAGATATAGCGAATGCGATAATAAAACGACGAAACAGCATAACGAGATTACAGCATCAAAGAAAACTTTGTGGTTTAACGCAAAAGGAACTAGCAGAAAAATCAGGAGTCAAAATACGTACCCTGCAACAATACGAGAGAAGAGCAAAAGATATTAACAAGTCATCCGTTTCATCGATTGTGGCTCTTGCTAATGTATTGGGATGCAAAGAAAAGGACTTGTTAGAATATAAAATCGAGGATGATACGGAGTAACGACAAGTTATTCATACAAAAGAATGGATAGAAAAGATTGTTCTTTCACGTTCGGCAAAAAAATATCTGTTCCCATACCAAAAGAGAAACAATCCATCCTATCCATCTTCGGAGAAGATGCATTAAGTTGACTGAGAATCTTCTTTTAATTACTCTGTGAATTTTTCACCGCACTTCTTGCAGAATTCAGCATCCTTGTCATTGATCGTATGGCATTTAGGACATTCTTTTGTTTGGTCCAATGTCTCAAGCGGTTTCTTAGTCACGCGGTAGATGCACTGAAGCAGAACAACGCAGACAATGCCTAAAATCATCAGGCAAAGACAAAGGGTAGCATAGACATTCACTTCACCTGCAACCTTCGTGATGACAATCATTCCGATAAGGCCGCCAAGAGACAAAGCAAGAAGAAGATAATTCAGTATTTGATAAGTTAATTTTTTCATATGAATATTCTAAGAAATATCAAGCAAAAAGAAAAGAAGGAACTAGAATAATTTATGTGTTATTAGTTATCTACCTAAGTGCAACACTTACCGGTAAGATAGCATTGTTCGCTTGTCTTTTCAATGATTTGACTAT